>JAKAXN010000231.1 GCA_021816565.1 Actinomycetes bacterium | reverse complement strand
GGCAGTCCACACCGGCCTCCAGGGCGGCCAGGGCCATCTCCACGTGGAAGTGGATGTCGGCCACGATCGGGACGGGGCTGCGGGGGACGATCCGGGCCAGGCCCTCCGCCGCTTCCTTCTCGTTGCAGGTGCAGCGCACGATGTCGGCGCCGGCCGCCTTGAGGGCGTAGATCTGGGCCAGGGTTCCGTCGACATCGGCCGTCTTGGTGATGGTCATGGACTGCACCGAGATCGGAGCGCCGCCGCCGACGGGCACCGGGCCGACCATCAGCTGCCGGGTCTCCCGGCGGGGGTAACGGGACTGGACGGTAGCCATCGGTTCCAGGGTACCGCCCCCTCCGGGTCAGCCCGTACGTCCGGTCAGGCGATCAGGTCCCGCAGGTCGAGGAACAGCGAGCTGAGCCCGATGAACAAGATGACGGCCAGTCCGGCGTAGAAGACCGGCAGCAGCTTGGCCATGTCCACCCGGTACGGCCGGCGGATGCTGCGGATCCCCTCGTAGAGGGCCACCACCACCCGGCCGCCGTCGAGGGGGAACAGCGGCAGCAGGTTGAATATGCCGATGAACATGTTGATGTAGGCGAGCAGCCACAGCACCGTCGGCAGGCCGCTCTGGCCGGCCTGGTGCAGGGTGCGCACCACGCCGACGGGCGACTCGAATCGGACCGAGTTGTTGGGGTTGTCAGCGGCTCTCTGGCTGCCGAGCATGTGGAAATACGAGCTGATGCCGTGGAAGCTGACCAGATGACCGAGGGCGTCGAAGGTGTTGGCCCCGGCCTGCACGAAGGCCCCGCCGGCCTCGCTCAGCGAGGCGGTGAAGCCGGAGTGGATGACCCCGCTGACCCCGACGCCGAGCACCCCGACCTTGCCGGTCGGCAGGCCGCTGGCCCCCCCGGCGGCGCGGACGGTGTCGGCGGGCACCGGCGTGGGGTGCAGCTGCACCAGGTGACCGCCCCGGCTCACGGTGACGTCGAGGCGCTGGCCCGGGTGGGACTGGATGAACCCGGCCACCTGCTCCCACGTGCGGAAGTGGCGCCCGTCGATGGCGACGATGCGGTCGCCCAGCTTGAAACCGGCCTGCTCGGCCGGGCTCTGCTGCCCCTGGAAGGCCACGATCTGGGCGATCGGGTTGTCGGCCGGGAGGGTGGTCAGGTAGCGGCCCTGATCCCCGGTCCAGAAGAACATGGAGAACAGCACCACCAGGGCGATGACGAAGTGCATGGCCGAACCGGCGACGTCGATGAGCAGCCGGCGCCACAGCGGGGCCCGGCGGTAGGTGCGGGCCTCGTCGGCCGGGTCGACCTCCTCCAGGTTGTTCATGCCGACGATCCGGCAGTACCCGCCCAGGGGCAGGCCTTTGACGCCGTACTCGGTCTCGCCCCGGCGGACCGACCACAGGCGCGGGCCGAAGCCCACGAAGAACTCCGTGACCTTCACCCGCCCGGTCTTGGCGGCGATGAAGTGGCCGAACTCGTGGGCCACGATGCACAGCACCAGGAACAGGACCAGGAGCACCGTCTCGCCGTAGCCGCCGGCGTAGCCGAGCCCGATGACGGCGGCCACCACCACCACCAGCCGCAGGACCTCCATGGCCGGCGAGATCGACCGGCCGGGCGGGGGCGGCGGCTCCGGCTGCTCCGGCCGGTGGGTGGCCAGCCCCAGCGGGTCGGCCTGCAGGGACTCCCGCCAGCCCGGCTGGACCCGGCTCACCGGGAGAGGCGGTCGACGGCGCGGCGGGCCAGGTCCCGGCCGGAGCGGTCAGCTTCGAGCACGTCCTCAACGCTACCGGGGACCCCGCCGCTGTAGTCATCGAGGGCGGACCCGATCACCGCCGGGATGTCCACCCAGCGGATGCGGCCCCCGAGGAAGGCGTCGACGGCCACCTCGTTGGCCCCGTTGAGCCACGCCGGCGCGGCCCCGCCGGTACGACCGGCCCGGTAGGCCAGGTCCAGGCAGGGGAACGCCTCCCGGTCGGGGGGTTCGAACTCGAGCGGCCCGACGGCGCTCCAGTCGATGGCCCCGAAGGCGCGGCGCAGGCGGTCCGGGTAGGCCAGGGCGTAGCCGATCGGCAGCCTCATGTCCGGCTGCGACAGCTGCGCCAGCGTGGCCCCGTCGGTCGTCTCGATCATCGAGTGGACGATCGACTGGGGATGGACGACCACGTCCACCGAGTCGTAGTCCAGGCCGAACAGCTCGTGGGCCTCGATCACCTCGAGCCCTTTGTTCATGAGCGTCGACGAGTCGACGGTGATCTTCGGGCCCATCTTCCACGTCGGGTGGGCCAGGGCCTCCTCGAGGGTCACCTCCCCCAGGGATTGACGGCTGCGGCCCCGGAACGGCCCCCCGCTGGCGGTCAGCACGATGCGCCGGAGGGCCCCGGTGGGGGTGTCGGGCAGCGAGGCCATCTCCTTTTCTCCCAGAACCGCCCGCAGGCACTGGTGGATGGCGCAGTGCTCCGAGTCGACCGGGATGATCTCCGCCCCCGGGGTCGCCCGGGCCGCCTGGACCACCGGCCCGCCGGCGATCAGGGACTCCTTGTTGGCCAGCGCCAGGCGCCGGCCGGCCCGCAGGGCGGCCAGGGTCACGGGCAGCCCGGCGAAACCGACCACCCCGTTGACCACCACGTCGGCGCCGGTGGAGATGGCCACCAGGGCGTCCTCGCCGACGAGCAGCTCGGTGCCGGCCGGCAGCCGCTCGGCCAGGTCGGCGGCCCCGGCCGGGTCCACTAGGGCCACCCGTTCGGGCCGGAGGAGCCGGGCCTGCTCGGCCAGCACGTCCACCGAGCGGAAGGCGCCGAGGGCGACGACCCGGTAGGAGTCCGGGTCGGAGCGCACCACGTCGACCGCCTGGGTGCCGATGGACCCGGTCGAGCCGACCAGGCTGACGGTGCGCACGCTCAGAGCTTGAAGAAGGTGATGACGAAATAGGCCGTCGGCAGGGCCACGAGGATGCCGTCGAAACGGTCCAAAAGCCCGCCGTGTCCGGCCAGGACGGTCCCGGAGTCCTTCACCCCCAGGTCCCTCTTGATCACCGACTCGAACAGGTCCCCCACCGGGGCGACCAGCCCGATCAGGAGCCCGAGGACCAGCCCGTGGCGCATCCCCGCCCACGGCGCCAGCTCCTTGCCGATGATGGCACCGGCGATCAGCGCCCCGACCAGGCCGCCGAGGAATCCTTCGACGGTCTTGTGGGGGCTTATCGTCGGGGCCAGGGGCCGGCTGCCGATCCAGCGGCCCACCCCGTAGGCGCACACATCGGCTACCACGGCCACCAGGATGGCCCCGAGGAACTCGCCCTGGCCGCTCGGCTGGGCCAGCATGACGGCGGCGAAGGAGCCGAGCACCCCGACCCACACGAACACCATCACCGTGACCGCCACGTTGGCCAGCGGGCGGGCCTGCTCTATGCCCAGCACGTACCAGAGCATGGCCCCCAGCAGCAGGAAGGCGCTCACCGTGGCGATGGCCCCCGGTCCTTTCCAGTAGGCGGCCAGGACGCATCCGGCGCTGGCCACCAGGCCGAGCAGGGTGGCCGGGCGGAATCCGGCGGTGCGCACCATGCCGTAGGCCTCAGCGGCGGCGGCCACGACGATCACCAGAGCCAGGGCCACCAGCGCCGCCGCGCCGAGCGCGTAGGCGACTATCAGCACGGCGATGAGACCGGCACCGATGCCGATGCGGCTGGTCAGGTCGTGACGACCCGACCCCTTCTCCTGCGGCGGGCGGGCCGGGCGGGCCGGGCGCGGCAGGGGGCCCGGACGCGGCGACGACCCGGACGGGCGGCCGCCCCGGGGCCGGGTCGCGCCGACCTCGGCCAGCTCCATCTCCTCGGCCTCGTCGACCAGCTCGACCGGCCGGCTCGGGCCCCGCCGACGGGGGGCTCGCCGCGCCGCCCGGCCCGGGCGCGTCGGGCGTCGGTCCCGGCGGGGGGTGGGTTCCTCCCAGCCGTCGTCGGACTCCGGCTCGCCACCTGTCAGGTCGACGGCCGGCGTCGAACCGGTGCGGGCCAGTCGCTCGAAGTCCTCGTCGAAGGAGTACAGGTCGGAGTGCTCGGCCCGGCTCTGGTCGAGGACACCGGTCGGCTCCTCCTCGTCGAGCAGGTCCGACAGCTCGTCGGCGTCGTTCCAGTCGTCCTCGTGGCGCCAGTGGGCCCCGCGTGAGCCGAGGGACTTCCAGGCCTCGAGGTCCTCGGGGTCATCGCCGTCGTCGTCGAAGCGGAGTCGGGGAACCTCGCCGGTGGGCGGGTCGGTCCAGTGCGGCATCTCCGGAGCGCCGGCCGAGACGGTCAGCCCCTCCTCGGGGACGCTCATCTCGGTGGTGCGGTCGTCGGCTTCCTCGAAGCTCGAGGAGGGGTCGGATCCCCACGACGGGTTCATGCTGATCGGAGACTCCTTCTCCAGGTTGGGCTCCGACGCCGGCTCCGGCGACCAGGACGACCGGAAGGCGGGCCGGTCCTCGCCGTAGCGGTCCGGTCCGGGGTCGTACCCGTCCCCCGGCCGCCCGCTGTAGCGGGGCGGTTCGGGGGGAGGCGGCGGCGGGGCCATGGAAGCGGTCAGGTCCTCGGCGGCCGGGGTTCCGGCGGCCGGGTGCACTTCAGCCGGCGGATAGCGATCCGGCTGGTGACGGTCCTCCCCGGTGGCTCCGGGTTGGAACGGGTCCGGCTCGTAGGCGTCCGGGTCGCCCTGCACGGCCCGCCAGTCCGATCCGGCCCCGGGGGCCGGCGGCCGACGAGCCGGGGGCTCGGCCGGGCGGCGGGGGGTGGCCAGCGGAGGCAGGGCCACCGCCTCGGCCGGGTCAACCGAGTCCGGCAGCGGGAACCGGTGGGCCGGGCGGGGCCCGGAAGGCACCGGGGGGACGTCGCCGAAGCGGAGCTGATCGTCGGGCCGGCGGCCGGCGGCCTCCCCGGTCTCCAGCGCCGCCTGGGCTTCCTCGGCCCGGATGATCCGCACCCCCTCGGCCGGCTGGCGCCCGTTGTCATCGCGCTCGCTCACGGCGTCCTCCTCAGACAGCTAGAAGCTCTTCCTCTTTGTGCTGCAGGACCCGGTCTATGTCGGACACGTACTCCGAGGTGACCCGCTCGAGGTCCTTCTCGGCCCGGTCCAACTCGTCGCTGGAGATCTCGCTGTCCTTCTCGAGGCCCTCCAGATCCTTGCGGGCCGAACGGCGGGCGTTGCGCACCGCGACCCGGCCCTCCTCGGCCTTGTGGTGGGCCACCTTGACCATCTCCCGACGCCGCTCCTCGGTGAGCGGGGGGAAGGTGAGGCGGATGACCGTCCCGTCGTTGTTCGGGTTGATGCCGAGGTCGGAGTTCATGATGGCCTTCTCGATGGACTTCAGCGATGCCTTGTCGTAGGGCGTGATCACCATGAGCTTGGCTTCGGGCACCTGGATCCCCGCTATCTGCTGCAGGGGGACCTCGGAGCCGTAGTAGTCGACCCGGATCTTCTCGACCAGGGCCGGGGCGGCCCGCCCGGTCCGTATCGACGCCAGCTCGCTCCGGGTGTGCTCCACCGCCCGGCTCATCTTGGACCGGCAGTCCTCCATCACGGCATCGACGTAGCTGTCCTCCATCAGTGGATCAGCGTACCGATCCGCTCCCCCTGCAGTGTGCGACGCAGGTTGCCCGGCTCCATGATGGAGAACACCCGGATGGGCAGGTCGTTCTCCCGGCACAGGGTGATGGCGGTCAGGTCCATGGCCCGCAGGCTGCGGGCGATCACCTGGTCGAAGGCGATGTCGGGCAGCAGCTCGGCCGACGGGTTGAGCTTCGGGTCGGAGTCGTAGACCCCGTCGGCGCCGCCGTGGGTGCCTTTGAACAGGACGTCGGCTTCGATCTCGACGGCTCTCAGGGCCCCGGCGGTGTCGGTGGTGAAGAACGGATTGCCGGTGCCGGCGGCGAAGACCACCACCCGGCCCTTCTCCAGGTGGCGGATGGCCCGCAGGCGGATGTAGGGCTCGGCGATCTGGGACATGCCGATGGCCGTCTGCACCCGGGTCGGCTGACCCAGGCGCTCGAGGGCGTCCTGGAGGGCCAGGGCGTTGATGACCGTCGCCAGCATGCCCATGTAGTCGGCGCTGGCCCGGTCCATGCCGGTGGCCGAGCCGGTGGCGCCGCGCCAGATGTTGCCGCCGCCGACCACCACCGCGATCTGGGTGCCGATCTCGGAGCGCACCTCGGCGATCTCCTTGGCGATCCGCTCGACGACGGCACCGTCGATGGTCTCGTCGGCGGCGTCGCTGGCGAAGGCCTCGCCCGACAGCTTCAGCACGACCCTCTTCCAGGGGGGCGAGTCAATCACGGGTGGTCGAGCCTAGTTTCCCCGCCGTCGCCGCAGGGACCATCAGCACCGCGGGGGCTTCCCGGCGGGCCGGGCGCGGACACGCCCCCGGGCCCGATCGGACCCGGGGGCGTGTCCCGGCGGGGCCAGCCCGGGGCCGGCCGGCGGATCAGGATCCGATGACGGCCTGGGCGAAGCGCACGATCTTGGCGTCGCCCAGCATCTGGGTCACGCTGAGCTTGTCGTCCTTGGCGTAGGGCTGCTCGAGCAGCACCCCACCGGGCACCCGCTTGTACCAGCCGTTGAGCTTGCCGTCGACGATCTTGGCGATGGCCGCCTCGGGCTTGCCCTCGTTGCGGGTCTGGGCCTCCAGGGTGGCCCGCTCGGCGGCCACCTCCTCGGCGGGCACCTCCTCCCGGCTGAGCACCCCCGGCTTGCCGAAGGCGATGTGCACGGCCAGGTCGTGGGCCAGCTCGGGGGTGCCCCCCTGCAGCTGGACCAGGATGGCGTTGACGCCGCGGCCGTTCTGCACGTGGACGTAGGAGTCCAGGATCTGGCCCTCCTCGGCCACGAAGCGGACCACCTGGCCGACCTGGATGTTCTCCTTCAGGGCCAGCCGAAGGTCGTCGAGGGCATCCTTGAAGCCGTCCATGGCGCTCTCGCCCCCGGCGGCCACCGCAGCCACCATCTGGTCGATCATGCCGACGAACTGCGGGGACTTGGCCACGAAGTCGGTCTCGGACTTGAGCTCCACCAGCGCTACGGCGTCACCGTCGCGGGCGACGGCCACCGCGCCCTCGGAGGCCTCCCGGTCGGAGCGCTCCGCGGCCTTGCCCAGGCCGCGCTCACGCAGCCAGGCGGTCGCCGCCTTGGGGTCGCCACCGCTCTCGGTGAGCGCCCGCTTGGCGTCCATCATTCCGGCTCCGGTGGCGTCCCGGAGCGCCTTCACATCCTGGGCGGTGAAATCTGCCATGCCCTGC
>JAKAXN010000230.1 GCA_021816565.1 Actinomycetes bacterium | reverse complement strand
GCGTGGTGGTGGCGACTGTCGGCGTGCTCCCCGTGCTGGCCGCCCGTCATCTGGCCGCCGGTCGGAGCCCGGCAGGGGTGGTCGGCGGGCTGGCCATCGCGGTGCTCCTGCTGGTGGGGGCCGTGGGCGTGTGGATCCGCCACCAGGAAGCCGTTCACGAGTGGTTCCGCGGCGCGTTCGCCGAGGCGTCGGGCCGCGGCCCGGCAGGCGGGGAGCGGTAGGTTCGCGCGTCAGTGCCCACCCTCCACGCTCTCGCCGCACAACGACTGACCAAGTCCTACGCTGACGTGGTTGCCCTCGAACCACTCGACCTGGTGGTGCACCGGGGAGAGCAGGTGGCGCTGGTGGGTCACAACGGATCTGGCAAGACGACGTTGCTGCGCATGGCCGCCGGTCTGCTGGAACCAACGAGCGGCGAGGTCCTCGTCACGGGAGCACCGGCCGGTTCCGTAACGGCCCGAGCCGCTCTCTCCTATCTACCTGACAACCCGGTCCTCTACGATGATCTGTCAGTCTTCGAGCACATCGAATACACCTGCCGGCTTCACGGCTGCGAGGAGTGGGAGGACGATGCGTTCGACCTGGTCAACAGGTTGGGCCTGGCCGGCCGGGTCGATGACCTGCCGTCGCGCTTCTCCCGCGGACTGCGCCAGAAGACGGCGATCGTCCTGGCATTCGTTCGTCCCTTCGAGATCCTGCTGATAGACGAGCCGTTCGTTGGACTCGACCCCCAGGGCCGGGACGCCTTCGTGGGTCTGCTGGAGCGGGCCCAGGCCGGGGGCGCCGCGGTGGTGGTGGCCACCCACCAGCTCGACTACGTGTCCCAGGCGTCGCGCTGCGTTGCCCTGCGCGACGGCGCGCTCATCTACGACGGCGCGCCCGATCGGGTCGACGTCGCTGACCTTGTGGGCTGAAACCATGCGCGGGGAAGAACGCCGGGCCGGTACAGGCCCAAGGTGTACCCGTGCCCGCTCAGCGCTCCGCTCAGCGTGTCAGGCCGCAACAGTGTTCACGGGCCGCTGACAGAGCTTCCGCCAATGCATTCGCTGTCCCAGCTCGCCGGCTCTCGGACGTCTCTCTGCGCCGAACACCGCTCTCTCACGGCTGGAGCCTCGGTTCGAAGACGACGACCGCTGTCTGCTTCGAGCGCAGCGCCGCGTAGCTGTCCAAGCTCTTGTCGATCTGTCGCCACCTGGCCCACAGACGGTCCCGCTCCTCACCAGTTGCCTCCCGACCGGTGACCTGACGGGTGCCGCCGACGAGACTGGCAGTCACGTCAGGACGCGCCTGAACATTGAGCCACCATGCAGGATCGGCCTGGCCCCATCCGTTCATGGCCATGGTGACGAGATTGGCCCCGTCCTCGAAGTACCCGACGATCACGGCGCGGTTTCGTCCGGTCCGACGTCCGACGGTCGTGAGGCACATGGTGCCCCACCGCCCAGGCTTCGGGCCCCACAGACCGAACCGGCCCCCGCTCCACCGATACAGGTGCCGATGAGCCACCCAGAAGGATCGGATGAACCAGCGAGGGGGAAGACGAACTTTGCCGCAATCCCGCTGAGGAGCAGGCACACCAACAGGATGTGATGTCCCGGCGCCAGCGGATAGAGCACTTCGCCTCCTCGCTGGTAGGAGCACTTGCTACTCGGGTCGTGGACAGCGGCTCGACCTGCCCCCGCACGCCGGCTGCCGAATGCTATTGAGGGTTGCTAGGAGGCCTGTTGACGGAGGTGCCGTTGTGGGTCGGTGGGATCGCGCGGCGCGGCCGGCAGTTCGGCTTCGGCGTGAGTGAGACCGGTTACCGTCCGTCTCGGGGCCCCCGCACGGGGACCGTCCGGGCTGGGAGCAGCCTACGGGCGATCCTCCTCGAGCACCCGGCCGTCGACGACGTGCACGGTCCGATCGAATGCCACCGTCTCGAGCAGCCACCGGTCGTGGGTGACGACCAGCAGGGTGCCGGCGAAGTCGGTGAGTGCCGACTCGAGCTGTTCGATCGCCGGCAGGTCCAGGTGGTTGGTGGGCTCGTCGAGGACCAGGCAGTTGGTGCCGGTGATCATGAGTGCGGCCAGCTGGGCCCGGGTCCGCTCCCCGGGGGAAAGCCCTCCCCACGCCCGGCCCACGTGCCCGGCCGTCAGCCCGAACTTGGCGAGGGCGGAGCGGGCCTCCTCGACGGTCACGCCGGTCTGGGCGGTGAATGCCGCCAGCAGGGTATCTCCCGGTGCGGGCTGCGCCCGGCGCTGGTCGAGCTGGCCGAACCGCACCGAAGGCCCGATCCGGGCTCGGCCGGCATCGACGGGGATGCGGCCGGTGAGGGTGGCGAGCAGCGTCGACTTACCGCCGCCGTTGGGACCGGTTATGGCGATCCGGTCGGCCCAGTGCACGGCGAGGTCGACGGGGCCGAGGGTCCAGCCTCCCCGCCGCACCACCGCCTGGTCCAAGGTGGCGACCAGGTCGCCGCTGCGGCCCGCGGGGGCCAGGTCGAGGTGGAGCTGCCAGCCCTCCCACGGCTTGTCCATCGAGCCGAGCCGCTCGAGGGCCCGTTCGGAGATGCGCACCTTGGACGCCTGCTTCTCGGTGCGGTTGACCCGAAAGCCGCGCTGCGCCTTGTCGTTGTCCCGCTTCCCGGGCGGGGCCCCGGAGCCCTTGGTCCCCGGCTTCTTCGTCGCCTTGCGCACCCCCTGCTCCGACCAGGACCGCTGGGAGCGGATCCGCTCGGTGAGGCGGCGGCGCTCGGCGTGCCACGCCTCGTAGGCCGCGCCGGCGTGGCTGCGGGCCAGGGCCCGGCGCTCGACGTACTCGCTCCACGCCCCGGCGTACTCCGCCCCCCGGTGGGTGTGCTCCTCTATCTCGAGCACCCGCGTCACCGACCGGTCGAGGAACGCCCGGTCGTGACTCACCACTATCACCGCCCCCGGCACCGAGGCGAGGAACCGCTCCAGGCGGTCCAGGCCGTCGAAGTCCAGGTCGTTGGTCGGCTCGTCGAGGAGGAACACGTCGAAGCGGGCGAGCAGCACCGCCGCCAGCCGGGCCCGGGCCGCCTGGCCCCCCGACAGCTCCCCCACCGGGACCCCGAGGCGGTCGGCGGGCAGGCCGAGCTCGACCGCGGTGGCGGTGGCCCGGGCCTCGAAGTCGTCGCCTCCCAGGGCCAGGTACCGCTCGAGGGCGTCGCTGTAGGCGTCGACGGCGTCGGGGTCCTCGGCGAGAGCGACGGTGAGCCGGTCGAGTTCGGCGCCGGCCGCGGCCACCCCCGTGCGGCGGGCCAGGTAGGCGAGGAGGGTCTCGCCCGGGCGGGCGTCGGGCTCCTGGGTGAGCAACCCGACCGTGAGCGACGCCGGCGCCCGGTCGACCGCGCCCCGGTCCGGCTCGAGCTCGCCGGCGAGGACGGCCAGCAGGGTGCTCTTGCCTATCCCGTTGGGCCCGACCACGCCGAGGCGACCACCCGGGCCCACCGACAGGAACACGTCGTCGAGGATCACCTCCCCGCCCCGGGAGAAGCCGATCCCCTTAGCGCTGAGCACGACCGATGACCCTACCGGTACCCCGACTCCCGGGCATTTCCCGCCCCGGAGAGGGGCGCGCTACTGCTCCAGGAACTCCCTGGGCGGTCGGACCTCGCTCCGGCGATCCCGGAGTCGCAGATCGACGAGGCAGCGGCGCTTGCTGCTCGAGAGGCTTCCGGCCAGGGACAACCAGTGAAGGCGGCGCAGGTCGTCGTCTTCGGCCCGGGTCAGCCTCTGTTCGACTGTGACCGTGTCATCGAGTGCTGAGCTGGGGGCGAGTGCCATGCCTCAGGGTTCTGCAACTCTCCTGCAACTCCTCCAAGTCGCAGAGAACCCGGAAAAGGGCTGGGAAAGTGGGCATACCATGTCGCTGTGAGTGGTCGGCGGGCCGGGAGGGGTCCAGCGGGAACCCGATGAGCGGAAATCTTCTGAGCAACGGCTACTGCCCGGGGTGCGGGTTCCCGCTGTACCAGCTCGACCGGTGCTGCGGTGGGTGCGGGGCCGCCGTGCCGCCGGCACCGCCGGGCAGCCGCCCTCTGGCCGTGGCCTCCCTCGGCCGGCGTGAGGCGCGCCGGACCTGCCCGGCCTGCGGTCTGGTCACGCCGCCGAACCGCACGTACTGCACCCGCTGCGGGGCCCCCATGGGCCCGGTGCAGCCGGCCCGGCCCCCCAGCCGGCCGGGGCGCCGGGCGAAGAACCCGGCCTTGTCGGTGTCACTGTTCGTGCTGGTGGTGCAGATCCTGGTTCTGGCCGCCCTGTGGTGGGCTTACAGCCGGGATCCCAGCACGGTCAATCTGGTGTTCGTCTCCGGCGTGGCCCTGTCGGGCGTACTCAACCTGGTCAGGGCGCTCAGCCTCCTACCGCGCGGTATCCGCCAGGGGCGGGGCCGCCGCAGCCGGAAAGGTCAGCTGTGACCGTGGACGGCGGGGCCGCACCGGACGACCCTTTTTCCGGAGGGTTGAGAATCACCATCACCACACCGCCGCTGTGGTGGGACCTCCCGCTCCATTCGCCCGACCGGCTTCGCGACATCGAGCGACTGGTCGCCGAACGCAGTACGGGCCTGGGCGAGAGCGTCGACCGGGCAGCCGTGGCCGCCTCCCTCGAGCAGACTGCGGCGCACGCCACCGCTCTCGGAGCGGTCTTCGCATCCCAATTCGGGGTGGCCGACACCGACGTCGAGTTCGGGGCGGGGATCATCGTGGCGGTGCACCGGCACATGCCCGAGGAGCAGCCCGGCGGGGAGGTGGGTACCGTCGCCACGGCGAACCTCGGTCCGGTCACCCGCCGGCTGCTGCGCGTGCCGCTCGGTGCGGACGGGCGGTCGGCCTGCCTGGCCCAGTACCTGGTCCCGGTGCCCGACTCGGATCTGACGGTCCTGATCAGCGGCTCGTGCGTGGGATCCGACGACCTGGCCTCGGTCGGAGAGATGTTCGATCGGATCGTGGACACGGTGGTCATCGAGCGCGACCAGCTGGGGAGCTAGCACCCGGCTCTAGCTGCCCCGGTCCACCCTGGCCCCGTGCGCCGCCAGGACCTCGACGAAGCCGTCGCGCCGGGCCCGGCCCTCCTTGAAGCCCGATATCGAGCCGGCACCGAGGAAGCGCTTCAGCATGCCTGCCCCACCGGAGTGGGTCATTCTTCGGCTGGCCACGTGGCTGAAGTCCACCATCCAGGTCTCCGATCCGAAGTCCACCAGGGCGGCGGCCCCCCTGGCGGCCAGCCCGGCGACGCCGACGGTCACCTGCTGGATCGGCGCCGACACCACCACGGTGGGAGGGTTGGGGGGAGCGAGGAGCCGGAGATCCCCGCCGAGGATCTCGAGGGCCATGCCCCGCCTGGTGCTCGCCGCCGTCCGGGTGCGGGCCCGGTCCCACGGGGTGGCGTCCAGGTCGCTCTGGAAGTAGCCGGACGGGCTCAGAACGGCACTTCTGTCTCGGGGAGTTCGTAGGGCGGCTTCTCCGCCGGGTACATCGAGGAGAAGGGCTCCCGGTAGGGGGAGCACCGACCTTCGTAGCGGAGGGCCCTCTTCATCCTGGACCGCCGGCTGGCCCGGTAGTCGCGGTCGAAGATGCAGTCGTCGAAGTTGACCGACTTCGCGTACCCGGGGGCGTCGACGGGGTTGCGCACGATCTCGGCGAAGCCCAGCCCGGCCGCCCGGGCGAAGTCCTTCAGACCGTCCTCGGTGAAGCCGTCCGTCTCGCCCGGCAGGCGGGCGGTCACCCGGCCGTCCGGGTCGGCCACGAAGTAGAAGAACATGGTCGGCGACGACCCGTAGCTCGAGGAGGATCCGCCCACCACGGATCGCACCAGCATGCCCCCCGCCGGGGGGACCGGGATGGCGATCCGGTACCCGTCCGCGTCGATGATGGCCGGCCCGGCGTCGTCGACCACCAGGGCCCCGTTGCGCCACCACTTGCGGGAGGGGCCGCGGGCCGTGCCCCCCTGGTCGTTGCCGAGCTCGAACCGCCTCAGCCAGTACTCGTTGGGCCGGGCCCTCAGTACGAACACGCCGCCAACCTAGGCCGTGGCGCCCGGTCCGGGCGGCGAGAGGCTAGAAGGCATGGACCACGGCGTGGATGTCGCCTGGCACCTCGCTGACACCCTTGTAGCCCCAGTAGACGTTGATGGTCTGCTGTCCGGCGTGCAGCACGTGACCGGCCAGGCTGAGACCGTTGGGCGCGCCGAACAGGTTGCTCTTGTAGTACTTGACGAAGTCGCTCCCGAACGAGCCGCTGAGCCCCTCCCGGTCGAGGAAGGCCCGGACGTAGCCGGGCCTGTCCAGCTGCCACAGCTTCAGCTTGGACAGGTTGTTGGAGCCGATGAAGCTCTTGGTCAGCGACGACTGGGAGCCGATCGGGTTGTACTGCTCGTGGTAGCGGAAGGTCGACTCGGCCTCGGAGACCGCCTCCTTGGACCGGCCGAGCTCCGCCTGGGCGCCCGCCAGGTCGTGCTCCGCTCCGCCCACCCGGGCCTGGGCGGCCCCGATCCTGTCGGCCTCCTCGCCGGCTCGCAGGTCGAGCTGGTTGGCGATGAACGGGTTGCTCTGCCGCAGGTCGCCGGCCATGGCCGAGTACAGGTCGCCTCTGGCCGCAGCGTCGGCCACCGGGGCCTCGACGGCGGCCCTGGTGTCCGCGAGGGCCTGCTCGCTCTGGGACACCTCCGACGCGGCTGCACCGGCCTCGGCCTGGGCCTTCTCGACCTCTCCCGACGCCGCCAGGGCGTCGCCCGTGTCGCCGAACAGCCGGCCCAGGCCACCGGTGGCGATAGCTGCTCCGTCCTCGATCAGGGCCGACTCCGCGCCCTTGGCGCCGTCGGCCAGGAGCAGGCCGTCGTCGGCCGCCTTGACCACCATGAGACCCTCGTTGACGGCGTCGATCACCTCTCCCACACCGACGGGCGCCAGGACCAGCCCGGCCACCGCCAGCCCGGCTGACAGGATGCCGAGCCCGGCGGAGGCGGCCTGGAGGAATGGAGCGGAATCCTTGAGCGCCTCCTCGGCCAGGTGGCGGCCCTCGGAGGTGAGCATCAGGCCCACCGGTCCTAGCGCGAGCGACGCCGCGAACTCGATCTCGGATGCGTGGTGCTCCACCCAGTGGGTGGCACCGGTGAACACCCCTTCGACGCCGTCCACGATGCCCGACAGCCAGGAGTGGTGAGGGTTGTGGATGCCGGCGTTGCTGGCTGCGTGTAGGCCGCCGGCGGCGGTCGAAGCGGCCGTCCGGGCCTGGGTCCGGGCCTGGGCGGCCAGGGCCCG
>JAKAXN010000229.1 GCA_021816565.1 Actinomycetes bacterium | reverse complement strand
CTCAACTCGAGTTGACACTCACTGACCAGACGTTCGACGAGGAGATCCAGGGCGCTTCGGAGCCGGTCCTGGTGGACTTCTGGGCGGAGTGGTGCGGCCCCTGCAAGATGGTGGCGCCGATCCTCGATGAGATCGCCACCGAGCAGGCCGGGAAGATCCGGATCGGCAAGATCAACATCGACGAGAACCTGGAGCTGGCCCGCCGGTTCGAGGTGATGAGCATCCCGACCATGATCCTGTTCAAGGACGGCGAGCCCCAGGTACGCATCGTGGGGGCCAAGGGCAAGGGCCAGCTGCTCCAGGAGCTCAACCCCTACCTGTAGGACGCCCGGCACCGTCGGGTGGATTGGTGAGCGCCGGGCCTGCGGGCCCGGCGCTTCTGCATTCGAGCTTGATGCCTTCCGGTCGGGTCCGGGGTTCCGTCGCCGGGGCCGGTCAGCCGCCGCGGCAGCCGGCCGGTGCCCCGGAGCTCCCGCTCGCCCAGCTGGGATAGCCGGGGGCCGAGGCCCGGTTGAGCAGGCCGCCGAGGGCGGAGCGGGTGCTGTTGTTGGTGATGGTGTCGGAGCTGGTGCGGTCCGGGTTGTAGCCGGGCAGGCCGATCAGGACGCTGTGGTGGTGGACGGTGAACGTGGCCTGCGAGCCCTCGATGGCCCCCTCCATCACCGGGGCGATGGCGCCGGCAGAGCGGGACGTCGAGGCGGTGGTGGCGGTCCAGCTGGGATAGCCGGAGGACGAGGCGTTGTTGAGGAGGCCGCCGAGGGCGGAGCGGGTGCTGTTGTTGGTGATGGTGTCGGAGCTGGTGCGGTCCGGGTTGTAGCCGGGCAGGCCGATCAGGACGCTGTGGTGGTGGATCGTCGTCGAGGCCTGCGAGCCTTCGATGGCCCCGGGGCGGGGACAGGCGGAGCCGGTCCGGGCCGCCGAGGGCTCGGCCCGCGCCCCCCGCTCGGAGGCGCCGAGTCTCCCGGGAACTCTCGCGCTGGCCGCGCTGGCCGCGCTGGCCGGCCCGGCGGCCAGGAAGGACCCGGTCAGGCCCCCGCCCACGGCCAGGCCTACGGCCGCCGATGTGGTGACCAACCGCTTGCCGGGTATGTGCATGGCTTCCTCCCATCGCGCCCGGCGGCTCCTGTCAGGTCTCAGCAGCCGGGGGCTCCTACCGCCAGGTATACCCGCCCGGTGCCGGGCCGCCACTTCTTCGGGGTACAGCCCGGGCAGGCGTATCCCGAGGAGAAGAGGGGACTCTACCGGGAGGTCCGTGGGTGCCGGGGCGCCCAAGGGGGTACATCCAACGCACAGGAGCACCACAACGGGGAAGTCTTCTGTCGGTTGAGACGCCGATTTTTTCCACAGGTTTAGTCACAGTCTGTGGAAGAGATACAGCCGGGCGGAATATGACGTCGCGCTCGAGACTTGAGGGCGCGACGCGCCCGGATCAGGCGGTTGGAGGCTCCGTCATGGCCCGGTAGATGCGTTCCAGGTCCTCCAAAGACCCGAAATCGATGGTCACCTTGCCCCTTTTGGCTCCGAGCTGGACCTTGACCCTCGTGTCGAGGTGACTGGACAGGAGCTCCTCGAGCTCCAGGATCCCCGGTGGCCGCAGCTTGGTCTGGCGGGCCGTCCGCTCGACGTCGGTGCCGCCCAGCTCGTTGCGCTCCTTGACCGCGTCCTCGACGGCCCGGACCGACAGCTGCTCGGCCACCGCCCGGCGGGCCAGGGCCTCCTGGAAGGCCCGGTCGGGGGTGCCGAGCAGGGCCCGGGCGTGACCGGCGCTCAGTTGGCCGTCGGACACGAGCTTCTGCACCGCCGGCGGGAGCTGGAAAAGGCGCAGCGTGTTGCTGATGGCGGCCCGGCTCTTCCCCACCCGGGACGACAGCTGCTCATGGGTCAGCCCGAAGTCCTCGATCAGCTGCTGGTAGGCGGCCGCTTCCTCCAGGGGGTTGAGATCCTGGCGGTGGAGGTTCTCGATCAGCGCGTGCTCGACCCGGCCCAGGTCCGACACGGTCCGGACGATGGCCGGCACGGACTGCAGGCCGGCCCGCTTGGCCGCCCGCCATCGCCGCTCACCGGCGATCAACTCGTAGCGGTCCTCACCCTTCTCCCTCACCAGGACGGGCTGCAGCACGCCCACCTCCCGGATGGAAGCGGTGAGAGCGGCCAGGGCGTCCTCGTCGAAGACCTGCCGGGGCTGATGCTCGTTCGGCTCGATGGCCGAGACGGGGATCTCGAGCAACGCGGAACTGCGGTCGCCCGTGATCTCCGTCGGGATCAGCGCCCCGAGGCCCTTACCTAACCCGCTGCGGCGCGCCACCGCTCACCTCCTTGGCCAGTTCGCGATACGCGATGGCACCTCTGGACGAGGAATCGAAAGTAATGACCGGCTGGCCGAACGAGGGGGCCTCGGACAGGCGGACCGTCCGGGGCACGACGTTGCGGCACACCCGGGCACCGAAATGCTCGCGGACCTCACTGGCGACCTGCTCGGCCAGCTTGGTCCGGGCGTCGTACATGGTGAGGACGATGGTGCTGACCTCGAGCCGGTTGTTCAGATTGGCCTGCACCAGATTGACGTTGCGCAGGAGTTGGCCCAGCCCCTCCAGGGCGTAGTACTCGCACTGGATGGGTACCAGCACCTCGCCCGCCGCGGCCAGGGCGTTGACGGTCAGCAGCCCCAGCGAGGGCGGGCAGTCGATGAGCACGAAATCGAAATCGGCCTCAACGGTCTCGAGGGCCCGGCGCAACCGCAGCTCCCGGCTGAACACCGGCACCAGTTCGATCTCCGCCCCGGCCAGGTCGATGGTGGCCGGCACGATGAACAGGTTGCGCAGTGACGTCGGCTCGATGGTGTCCTCGATCGGTACGTCGTGCAGGATGACGTCGTAGACGCTCGAGTCCAGGTTGCGGGCGTTGACCCCGAGCCCGGTGGTGGCGTTGCCCTGCGGGTCGAGGTCGACCACCAGGACCCGGTAGCCGAGCTCGGCCAGGGCTGCTCCCAGGTTCACGGTGGTGGTGGTCTTGCCCACCCCGCCCTTCTGGTTGGCTACCGCCAGACAGCGGGGCAGCGGGTGGTTGGCCGCCCCCGGATGGCGCCCCGGGATCGAGGACTCGACCGGCTCGATGTTGGGGATGGTGCGTAGCTCGCTGGCTATCTGCTCGGCGAACGGCGACGCGCCGGGCGCCTGCTCGGTGCGTGCGAGAGGCTGGTGGGGTGCCCCGGCCGGCTGGCGCAGGTCCACTTCGGGTGGGACCGGGGCGGCCCCGTCGTGGCCACCGGTCGGTGCCGGCCCATCGGAATCAGGTGCGCGCATCGGCCCGGCGGCCTGGGCCGCGCCCGGCTCGGCGGGGGAATGAACCGGCACCGACCCGGTGACCTGGCTGGGGGTTGACTCGCCCGGAGCTGTCTCGCCGGGAGCACTGGATGAGTCCGGCCCGCTGGGCTCGGACGTCGCAGGCTCGGGGGTGGCCGGCGGGGGGGTGTCCAGCTCCGACGTGGTGGGTTCGGCGGCGGTCGGTTCTGCGGTGCCCGGTGCGGTTATGGCGGTGGCCGGGTGGTCGGCTGGGGCCTCCTCGGCCGGGCTCTCGGTGGTGTCGTGTTGTGCCGCCGCACCCTGCCCACCATCGTGGCTGGCCGGCTGTGCCGGCTCGGATGGTGCGCTGCTGGTGTGGTCCTGGTCCGAGCGATCCGCTCCGGCACCGAAGGCACCACCGGCTCGTAGGCGGTCGAAGATCGACTTGGCCCGGTCCTGGTCGTTGTCGGGCTCAGTCACGGCTCTCCATCATTGGTCCCTGGCTGATGCAAATCAAGGACCCCAGCGTAGGTTCCACGTGAAACAAGCCGGGACATGTGCTGGAGGTTTCACGTGAAACGGGTGGCCGGCTTCGTCATGGGGCACCGCCATGGAGCCGACGGGTGAGGCTGGTGAGTCGATCGCCTCCGGCTGGCACCAGGTCGGTGGCGGGGACTGATACCAGACCCTTGCCCTGACGCATCTCCGCCCAGGCCTCAGCCGGAGGGCCGCCGCCGGGGGGATGTGCCACTTCGGCGTGCTGATCGGCCTCCTGGGCCTTGCCCGCCGCCCGGCGTAGCGCGTAGGCCGATTCCCGTGCGGCCCCCAGGCCGGCGGACCTTGGGGATGGCCATACCGGCACGGTCCTGGGCGGCCAGGGATCGAGCACCCGGATCGCCAGCGCTGTTCCGTCGGCGCCGGTCCCCGTGGCGTCGTTCCTGGCGGCGCGTGACGGTGTGAACCGAGGAGCCACCCGACCCCCCGGCCGCCCGAGGCCCTGCCCGAGTGGACCGCTCGGACCTCGGTGTGACGTTCCGCAGCACTCCGGTGGCTTCTCCCCGAGGGTGGGTCAGGGGTCGATCCAACCAGTCGAGCCGCGAAGCGGCCCGGCGGGTGGGCCGGCCGGGCTCCGAATCAGCACTGAGGGCGGAGCACCTGACCGACGGCGGCGGGTGGCCTTGTCGGCGCCAGTCGGTAGCCGACCGTCCGCTGACGGTTCGCATCTCCAGGCCGCGGTTCCAGCCGCCGGTGGTGGGACCCCAGCGTCCGCCGCTCCGACCGGCTCGACCAGGCTCTCCACGGTGATCCTGGGTGAGTCCCCTCAATCGATGCCAACAGGCGGCCGGCCCCGCGGTGCCCGCAGGGTCTGGTACAGGCGGCCACCGCCCTGGCGGGGTGGCCGGGCACGACGCTTCGGTGTCCAGGGGGGAAGCCTTACCGGTCGGTATCGACTCCTGCGCGCCGGCCGGCCGCCAGGGGCGCTCGGGGATCGGGGGGCTGTGGTACTCGCGTTGCAGTGGGCCGTATGCAATCGGGGCGGTGGCGGTGTCGGCTGAGCTTCGGCGTCGGGCCGTGACGCCGGACAGCCTGACCCCGGTGGGACCGGCGGGGCCCAGCTTCCATCAGTCAGCCCGATCGGCCGGTGATCGCAAGTAATCCCCGGCATGGGTGACGGCGTGCCAAGGTCTGTCCGGCTGACCGGCCCGGAGACGCCTCGACCCGGCACTGAGGTAGGGCTCGTCCCCTAGGACGGGGCAGCGGCCGATCCGGGGGAGCAGTCGGCCCGTCGACGACGGCATTCGCCTGGGGCGCCGGGGATCCCCTTCGGTGCGGGGTTGGGACGAGCCCTCATCGGGTTGCCCGACCACGGGTGCGGACCTGGAACGTGGGTGGACAACGCGACAGCGCTCGGCTGCCGGCGAAACGGGCAGGGGACTTCCCGGACCGCCGGCACCGTGCACCTGGTCTCTGTGGGCTGCGACGACCGGCCGTCGAGGCCGTCGCAGGGCCCGGGGGTATCCGTGGTTGCGGAGACCGGCGTCCCTGGTTGTGCGGGAGTGGCCGGTCATCCGCCGTGTCGGCGACGCTCGAACTCTGAACGGTTGTGACGCTCTAGAGATGAACGGTTGTCGGGACTGATTCTGGGTGCTGGGGTCGGTGGGTGTGGTGGTGGGGATGCAGGGGAGGCTGTCGAGGCCGCGGCCGGGTAGGCGGTGGCTGGCGCCTTCGAGGGTGAGGGCGTCGGAGTGGCGGACGGTCATGGGTGTCGCGACGGCCTGGTCCCCGAAGACGCCGCCGCAGCCCGAGAAGGGCAGGTTGGAAATGAGGATGGGAGAGGCGTGTTCGTAGCGGATGAGACGATGGGAGACCAGGTTGGCGGCGTCTTGTTCGAAGGGCCGGTAGCCGGCCTCGTCGACGATGATCAGCCCGTAGCGCCGGAGCCGGGAGAGCTCTCCGGCCAGCCGGCCGATGGCATGGGCGTCGGATATGAGGGCGACCCCAGGCGGTGGCGGTGGCGGAGAGGACCCGGTGTCCGTGGCGTGCGGCGGTGACATCGAGGGCGGTGGCGAGGTGGGTCTTACCGGTGCCGGACGGGCCGAGGTGCACGACGCTGCGGGCCTCGCTGAGGGAGCCTTCTGAGGCGGGCGCGACGATCTGGGTGCGGACCGCCGGTTGGGCGTCGAAGTCGAAATCCTCGAGTGTCTTGACCGTCCCGAACCCGGCCGCCCTGAGTCGCAGCCGCCCGCCTGACCGGTCGCGGGCGGCGAGCTGGCGTTCGAGCACCGCAGCGAGGTATTCCTCGTGGGACCAGCTGGAGTCGCGGGCGGCGTCGGCGAGCCCGGCTGGCGGATTCGATGATGCGGGCGGCCTTGAGTACGGCGGCAAGATAGGTGAGCGAGCCCGGCAGCCCCGATCCGAGGTCGGCGCGCCGAGGTACGACAGGCGGCTAGGAATCGCTTCTCTGCGGCTCACCTGGTTCGGACCGTTGCTGCGCCGTTCGTCGGATCGCCAGCCCGAGGGCTCGGTCGTCCACAGCGGCTGGCGGGGTTGGCGCTGCATCGGGGACTCGTCAGGGCGCCGCGCCCTCGTACAGCACGGAGGTCTGAGGCTACGGCTGGGCCCGAGCCGGGCGCTTCAGGACGAGGTCAAGGCTGCTGGCGGGACCGAGGCCCTTCACCATGATCCGTTTCACGTGAAACAAGATCCGGCGTCCCGGACTCGGAAGCGCCGGGCGACCGTTTCAGTCCCAATACCGGCGGGACGGTCGGCATGATGGAGATCCGACGCCGTCTCGGTCGGCCGGTTGTGGCTCCGGTACGCCCGGTAGAGCGGGTTGCGAACCAACCCCATGCCCGGCCCTCTTTCCCCGCTCTGCCGCCGATCCGGGCGTGGGCAGCCGAGCTCATATGCCGGGGTCGGGTGCTGTCCCCGACGGGGTGCCATCCCGCTGTTCCGCCGCCCAGGGTCGTGCTGCCCGGCCGGCTGACCCCCATCGCCATTACGTGCCGCTCCGGTGAGGCATCGCCCGACGCCGCGCGGCCACCCGCCATCGAAGCCCCTGTACCCGACCACGCAACGCCCGAGTCCTGGACTGGGGCGCTTCACACCCATACCAGGGATCGGCTCCCGGTCCCCAGTGAGCGCCGGTGCTCCGCAAGCCCGGCTGGGCACCGCTACCCGGAGCACCGCCACCCGGAGCGCCGGGGGCGCCGGGGGCGCACCCACGCGCGTATCGCAGCGCGACGGCCGACCGAGCTGATCCCTCCGGGTCCCGGTCCAGGACCCGGGCGCGCCGGCCGCGGCGAGGGCTCGGTGGCCGGGCCACAGGCGCCGTCCACGATTCGTCGGAAGACCTACACCGTCAGCGGGCCCGGACAGGTCTGATGGCGGCGGCGGGCCGGTGACGCCGGTCAGGAGCAGGTGGAGCAGTGCCCGGTGAGGGCGAAGTGGCCGTCCAGCCGGAAGCCGGTCGACCGCT
>JAKAXN010000228.1 GCA_021816565.1 Actinomycetes bacterium | reverse complement strand
GCCCTCGCTGACCAGGGCCGGCAGATCGGGGATGGGGGCGATGTTGGCCATCTCGTCGAGGATCAGGGTCAGCGGTGCCAGCCCGTGGCCGCCGTCGGCCCAGGCGGAGTAGCAGCCGGCCCGGGCCGCGTCGAGGAACGCCACGACGATCGGCGCCACCAGCTCCTGGTGGCGGGCCGGGGCGCACACGTAGACGGTGTCGCGGCCGGTGATCAGCGCCGCCGGGTCGAAATTGACCGGGGCCGAGTGGTCGAGCACCCGCTCCGACCGGTAGGCGGCCAGGACCCCCGCCGCGGACGACCAGATCCCGGACTGCTCCCGGGGATCGGTGGCGGCGATACCGGCCAGCACGTCGCAGCCCAGGCGCACCCCGTGGAGCTGCAGGGCGGCCGCCGGGCGGTCCAGGTCCTGGCGCAGGACCCACCCGACGACCGAGTCCATCCCGGCGCCCTGCAGGTTGGCGGCGTGGAGGAGAGGGGCGAGGAGCGCCTCGGCCCGCTCGGTCCAGTGCAGCGACTCGCCCTGGCGGCCGGCCGGCCGGGCTGCCCCGGTCATGGCCCGGGCGGTGACCAGGGCGTCGTCCCAGGTGCCGGCGGAGGCCACCGGGGACCAGCGCAGCCTGCGCACCCCCGCGGGCGCGACCACCGTGGCGGTCGGGTCCAGCAGCCAGCACCGGCCCATCCGGGACCGGGCCGCGACGGTGGCGGCGAGTATGTCCGCCTTGGTGGAGGTCACCACCACCGGGCCGGGGGCGCACAGGGTGTTCGGTACGGCCAGCGAGGTGGTCTTCCCCGAGCGGGGCGGGCCGAGGACCAGCACCGAGTGCTGCGGGTCGGCGAGAGCCAGGCCGCCGGGTACCGTGCCGACGTACAGGCGGCCTCCGCTCGCGGCCAGGTGGTGCTGGAGTGAGAGCAGCTCGGACATGGGCCTCCCCGGGCGGGCGCGCCGGACGTGGCGGACGGGCGGGGAAGCCGAGTGCAGCGTAGCGGGGTAGAAAGACCCCGTGAAGCGGGAACTGCTGAGCGGGGAGGAGATCGAGCGGCAGCTGGCCGGCGTGGAGTGGCAGCTCGAGGGCCGGGAGCTGCGCAAGGACCTGACCTTCGCCGATTTCCGGGGGTCCATGGCCTTCGTCAACCGTGTCGCCGACCTGGCGGAGCAGCGGAACCACCACCCCGACATCACCATCTCCTGGAACCGGGTGGGCCTGCGGTTGAGCACCCACGACCGGGGCGGGCTGACCGACTGGGACTTCGACCTGGCCCGGGCCGTCGACGCCCTGGGCGGGGGGTAGGCCCCGCTCGGGCCACCCGGGCCGGCCCTTTTTCCCCGTAGTCTTTGAGGATGCCCACGCGCTGTTTGATGACGGTGCACGCCCACCCAGACGACGAGGCCTCCAAGGGCTCCGGCACCGTGGCCCTCTACCACGCCGCCGGGGCCCGCACGGTGCTGGTGACCTGCACCGGTGGGGAGGAGGGAGACATCCTCAACCCGGCGATGGACCGGCCCGAGGTGCGCGACCGCCTGCCCGAGGTGCGCCGCCAGGAGCTGCGGAGCGCGGCGCGCATCATCGGTTACGACGAGGTCGTGCTGCTCGGCTACCGCGACTCGGGGATGCCCGGCACCCCTGCCAACGAGGACCCCCGCAGCTTCGCCCAGGCCCCCCTCGAGGAGGCTGTCGGCCGGCTGGTCGAGGTCATCCGGCGGGAGCGGCCCGACGTCATCGTCACCTATCCGCAGGACCAGAGCGGCTACCCCCACCCCGACCACCTGCGGGTCAACGAGATCTCCGAGATCGCCTTCGACGCCGCCGGCGACCCGGACCGCTACCCCGACGCCGGACCGGCCTGGCAGCCGGCCCGCCTCTGCTACGTGCGCTGGTCGACCAGGCGGATGAGGGCCATGCACGAGAAGTTCCTGGAGCTGGGTCTCGAATCGCCCTACACCGACGAGCGGATGGCCCGCCTGCTCGCCGCGGAGGAGCAGGAAAGCTCCGGGCCGACCCCGGGCCGCCCGAAGGTGGTGGTGGACATCACCGACCACGCCGCGGTGGTGCGGGAGGGGCTGCTGGCCCACGCCACCCAGATAGACCCGAACTCGCGGCACTGGTTCGGCCTGCCCCCCGAGATCGCCGACAAGCTGTACCCCTACGAGGAGTACGAGGTGGCCCGGGACCTGACCGCCACTGGACCGGCGGCTGACGACCTGTTCGCCGGCGTGGACACGGTGTCGGTGGGCACCCCCTCCGATGGCTGACTGGCTCAGCCCCGGATGGGCCGAGGAGGCCGCCGGGCTGTGCCACCTCCTCCCCGAGGCGCCCGGCGCCGACGCCACGGTGACGCTGTCTTTGGCGTCGGCTCCCCGCCGGGAGGTCTGCCTCCACTGGCGTTACGAGAAGGGCCGGGTGACCGGGTCGGGGGCCGGCCCGGTGAGCGACGCCGACCTGGCCCTCAGCCTGGCCGCCGCCGACGCCGCCGACGTGCTGGCCGGGCGGGTGGAGCCCAGCGTGGCGTTCATGCGGGGCCGGCTGAAGGCGACCGGGGACGGGTCGGCTCTACTGGCGTTCCTCGAATCCACCACCACCGACGCCTTCGAGGGCTGGCGGCAGGCGGTGGCCGCGCTGAGCCCCGTCCCTTGAGTGGGTTTCCCGGCCGGCCGGCCGGTACCGTTTCGATCCGAATGTCATCCGCTGCGGCCCCGGCTCCGTACATGAAGCGATGGTGCGATCATTGACGGACGCAAGCGATGCTGGGTTGGTCGTCGCTATCGGGCGCTTCCACGAAGACGCCATGGCCGAGGTGTTCCGTCGCCACGGCGGGGCGGTGTTCGCCCTGGCCAAGCGGGTCCTCGGAGACGCCGGGCGCGCCGAGGAGATCGTCCAGGAGGTGTTCGTCCGGCTGTGGAACTCCCCGGAGCGCTTCGACCCGGAGCGGGGCTCGCTGCGGTCGTTCCTCCTGGCCCAGACCCACGGCCGGGCGGTCGACCTGCTGCGTTCCGACACCGCCCGCAAGGACCGGGAGGCCCGGGAGGCCCGGGCTGCTGCGGAGGCCGGGTACGACCTGGAGCGTGAGATCTGGGACATGGCCGTGGCCGAGCGGGTCCGCGAGGCGGTCTCGCTCCTGCCCGACGACGAGCGCAGGGCCATAGAGCTGGCCTACTTCGGCGGGCGGACCTACCGGGAGGCGGCCTCCGAGCTGGGCGCCCCGGAGGGTACGGTCAAGAGCCGGATCCGGAGCGGGCTTAAGCGTATGCGTACCGTTCTCGCTGACACCGCGGTGGGTGCATCATGGTCGGAGTGATGAGTCACGCTGAGGCGTCCGAGCTCCTGGGGGCGTTCGCCCTCGACGCCGTCGACGCGGACGAGGCGGCGGCCGTCGAGGCCCACCTCGAGGTCTGCCCCCGCTGCCGCGACGAGCTGCGCAGCCACCGGGAGGTCGTCGGCCTGCTGGCCTACGCCGGCCAGGAGGCCCCCGACGGCCTCTGGGACCGGGTGGTCGCCGGCATCAACGACTCGGGCGACACCACCTCGAGCTACGACATCGGGGCTCCCCACGGCCTCAAGCTGGTGCGGGTGGACACCACCGGGGACCCCTCCGCCGAGGGCCACCGGCCCGACGCCGGGTCGGCCGGCTCCCGGCGGGCCGGGCGGTGGTCCGGTTTCAACCGGGCGGCCGGGTTGGTGGCCGCGGCCGCGGTGGTCGTGGTGGCGCTGATGGGCGTCGAGGTGGCCCGCCTGCAGGGCCGCACCGACCACCTCCAGGGCCAGATCTCGGCCATGGCTGCCAGCCCCACCATGGTGGCGGTCGACCAGGCCCTGGCCGTGCCGGGCGCTCAGCGCATCGCTCTCAAGGCGGTCAACGGCGGGTCCGACCGCCTCGAGGCGGTGATCCTGCCGGGGGGTCAGGGGTACCTGTACCACTCCGAACTGGCGCCTCTCTCCGCGGCCCGCACCTACCAGCTGTGGGGCGTGGTGGGCGACCAGCGCATCTCCTACGGTGTCCTCGGCAGCGCCCCGGGTCGGGTGGTGTCGTTCCGGGCCAGTTCCGGGGTGCAGGCGCTGGCTGTGACAGCCGAGGTCGCGGGCGGGGTGGTCACCTCGACCCAGCGGCCGGTGGCTGTCGGCTTCGTGAGCTGAAGAGGCGGGGCTCAGGCGGCGAGGACACCCTCCCGGATGAGGAGGGCGACCTTGTTGTCCAGTCCGCCGGCGAAGCCGGTCAGCGTCCCGCCGGCCCCGATCACCCGGTGACAGGGGACCATGATTCCGACCGGGTTGGCACCCACTGCCGCTCCAACGGCCCGGGCGCCGGAGGGCCGGCCCACCTCGGCGGCCAGCTCGCCGTAGCTCACGGTGCGGCCGTAGGGGACCTGCGTCAGGGCCGACCACACCGCAGCCTGGAACGGGGTGCCGTGCAGGCGCAGCGGCACGTCGAACCCGGTGAGCTCCCCGGCTGCGTAGGAGCGCAGCTGGTCCGCGGCGGTGGCGAGGAGCCCGGACCGGGACGTCGTCGCCGGGCCGTCCGATCCGGCCAGCCAGGCCGCGTGGTCGGCGCCGGGGCCGAAGCGCAGACCGGTAACCGCCTCGCCGTCGGAGGCGATGACCACCACCATGGTGGTACCGGAGATAGCCAGCTCCACCTCGGACCAGATGCGGGGGTGCTGGACCGCTCGGGGCAGGAGTTCGATCATGTGTCGGGTCCTTTCTCGGCCGCGGGGCCGGGTCGGGCGGCGGCCGCCCACAGGTGGGCGGTGGCGTAGCTGCGCCACGGGCTCCACCGCCGGTCTGCGGCCCGGGCGGGAGGGGAGCGGTCGGGCCCGGGCGGTGGCGTCCCGGCGGCGGTCAGCGCCCGGCGGACCGCAGCGTCGCCGGGGGGCATGACGTCGGGGTCGCCGAGGGCCCGCATGCGGATGTAGGCGGCGGTCCACGGCCCGATCCCGGGCCGGGACAGCAGCGCGTCGTGGGCGGCCTGCCGGTCGACGCCGGGGTGCAGCTCCAGCTCACCCTGCGCCATCGCTGTGGCCAGGCGCACGAGGGACGTGGCCCGGGTCCGGGGGAGCGGCAGATCCTCGGGATCGGCGCCGGCCAGGGCCCGGGCCGTCGGGAAGGCCCGGACCACACCGGCGTGGGGCCAGCGGAGCGGTTCGCCGAAGCGGTCGGCCAGGCGGCCGCCGGCGGCCCGGGCGGCGGCCAGGCTCACCTGCTGGCCGACCACCGCCCTCAGAGCCAGTTCGTGGGCGTCGTGGGTGCCGGGCATGCGCCGTCCGGGGCTGGCGGCCACCAGAGGGGCCAGGACCGGATCGCCGGAGAGGGAAGCGCGGACCGCCTCCGGGTCGGCGTCGAGGTCCAGGAGCCGGCG
Organism: Actinomycetes bacterium; assembly: GCA_021816565.1. The sequence continues at coordinate 1,935 of JAKAXN010000228.1, read as the reverse complement.
CAGGCGGGCCACCGCTGTGGCGTAGTCGGCGATGTCGTCGAGGCGCAGCTCGCAGTCCAGCCAGGGCGTCGGGGAGGTTCCCGCCCGGGTCGGGACCGAGATCGACGCGCTGCCCAGTCCCCCCGGCAGCCGTAGCGCCGTGGTGTAGGCGGACCCGTCGTAGGACTCGACGCCGGGTACGGCCCGGGCGCCGAGGAAGCCGAGCAGGGCGGCGGCGTCGAGGGGTGGCCGGTAGGCCAGCCGGGCGTGGACCACCGCCGGCCCGGGCCCGCCCGGCCGACCGGGACCGGGCCCGGCCATCGCACCCGGCGCCGGATCCGGGCCCGGCGCCGGGGCCGAGCGGCGGCGGAGCTCTCCGGGGGTCTGGGCGTACACCCGGCGGATGACGTCGTTGAACTGGCGGATGCTGTTGAACCCGGAGGCCCAGGCGACCTCTGTGACGGGCAGGTCGGTGCCCTCCAGCAGGGCTCGGGCCGTCTGCGTCCGGTAGGCCATGGCCAGCCGCAGCGGCCCCGTCCCCAGCTCGGCGTTGAGCAGACGGGTCAGGTGCCGGGGGCTGTAGCCGACCCGGCGGGCCAGGCCGCCCACCCCCTCCCGGCCCACCATCCCGTCGCCTATCAGCCTCACCGCCCGGGCCACCGCGTCAGCCCGGATGTCCCACTCCGGGGAGCCGGGAGCGGCGTCGGGCCGGCACCGCTTGCAGGCCCGGAACCCGTCACCCTGGGCGGCCGCCGGGGTCAGGTAGAACCGCACGTTGCTGCGCCGGGGCGTCACCGCCGGGCAGCTCGGTCGGCAGTAGATGCCGGTGGTGGTGACCGCCACCACGAACGTTCCGTCGAAGCGCCCGTCGCGGCTCGAGGCGATCCGGTAGCAGTGCTCGTGGTCGAGCGGTCGGGACGGCGGGTCGGCTACCGGCACGTCTGCCAGCATGGCGCGCCGAGGCCGCCGGTGATGGCGGTTTTCGGACAGGCAGGTGGGCGCCGGGATGTCGGCGCCGGACCGACGCCGCGGGCTCAGTGCCCCGTCTCGAAGCGGGACCTGCGCTCGGCCCGCCGCAGGGCCTGATCCACCAGCGCGTCGATGAGCTGGCGGTAGGGCACCCCCGACGCCGCCCACATCCGGGGGTACATGGAGATGGGGGTGAAACCGGGGATGGTGTTCACCTCGTTGATCAGCAGGCCCCGCCCGTCCTCCTCGAAGAAGAAGTCCACCCGGGCCATGGAGTCGACCTGCAGCGCCCGGCAGGCGGCCACCGCCAGCCGGCTCATCTCGGCGACCACTTCGTCGGCCAGGCGCGCCGGTATCTCCAGGCCGGCGGTCCCGGCCCGGTACTTGTCGTCGAAGTCGTAGAAGTCCCGGCTGGGCCGGACCTCGCCCGGGACCGACGTGCGTAGCGCGGGCCAGCCCAGAACCCCCATCTCGATCTCCCGGCCGGTCACCGACTCCTCGATCACCAGGTGGTCGTCGTAGCGGCGGGCCATCTCGAGCGCGCCGTCCAGGCCTCCGGGGTCCTTCACCTTGGAGATACCTATCGACGATCCCATGTTCGCCGGCTTCACGAACACCGGCCAGCCCAGACGGGCCTCCACCTCGGCGGCCAGCCCCGGGTCGACCTCGGACTCGTGCCGGGCCAGGTAGCGGGCCTGGGGCAGCCCGGCCGCGGCGAGCAGCGCCTTGGCCATGACCTTGTCCATGGCCGCCGCCGAGCCGGCCACGCCGGGACCGCAGTAGGGCAGCCCGGCCAGCTCGAGCAGGCCCTGCAGCGTCCCGTCCTCCCCCATGGGGCCGTGCACCAGCGGCAGTACGACCAGCGGGTCACCGCTCCGGTCGGGTCCCTCGCGACCCATCGCCGACACCGCCTCCAGCTCCTCGGCGAGATCCCCGAGGGCGTCGGGGGAGGGGAGGGCGTCGGGCGGCGATGCGCTCCCAGATCGG
>JAKAXN010000227.1 GCA_021816565.1 Actinomycetes bacterium | reverse complement strand
TCGTCATCGGTGATCAGGGTGGCTATCTCCACGATCACGTGGCGGTCGGGGTCGAGCCCCGTCATCTCGAGGTCCATCCAGGCCAGCATCGGGCAGAACTTACCGGGGTGGCCCGACCCGGCGCCTGCTGAAGGGCCGCCACGGTCGCTACCTTGGACCGGTGCCCGATGTGCCGGCGCCCGAAGCGCCAGTACCGCAGATCCTGCTGGTCCAGACCGATCCCGACCTGCCCCTCCCGTGCTACGCCCGGGCCGGGGACGCCGGCGCCGACCTCCGGGCCCGGACCGGGGCGGTGCTGAAGGCGGGCGGGGGCCGGGCCCTCATCCCGACCGGGGTGCGCCTGGCCATCCCGCCCGGCTACGCCGGTTTCGTCCAGCCCCGCAGCGGCCTGGCTCTGCGCCACGGGGTGACCCTGGTCAACAGCCCCGGCCTCATCGACTCCGGCTACCGGGACGAGATCGGGGTCATCCTCCTCAACACCGACCCCGGTTCCGACTTCGAGGTGCAGCGGGGGGACCGGATCGCCCAGCTGGTGATCCAGCGGGTCGAGCAGGCCCGGTTCGTACCGGTGGAGGTCCTGCCCGGGTCGGAGCGCGGCCTCGGCGGCTTCGGCCACACGGGGCGCTGAGCGGTGCCCGAACTGCCCGAGGTCGAGTCCCTGGCCCGCTTCCTCGGGGACCGCTGCCGGGGACAGGTGATCGAGCGGGCCGAGGTCGCCGCCCTGTCGGCCCTGAAGACCTTCGATCCCCCGGTCGACACGCTTGTCGGCAGGGAGGTGGGTGGGGTCCGCCGGATCGGCAAGTACCTGGCTCTCGGCACCGACGGCCTGTGGCTCGTGGTGCACCTGGCCCGGGGGGGCTGGGTGCAGTGGCGGGAGACGACCCCCCCGGGGCGGGCCCGCCCCGGCCGGGGCCCGCTGGCTCTGCGGATCGGGCTGTCCGGGGGGTCCGGGTTCGATGTGACCGAGCAGGGCACCGAGAAGAGGCTGTCGCTGTGGGTGGTCGGCGCGCCCGACCAGGTGGAGGGGGTCGCCCGTCTGGGACCCGACCCCCTGGACCCCGGCTTCAGCACCGAGGTCCTGGCCGGGGTTCTGCGGGGGTCGAGCGGTCACATCAAGAAGGTCCTGACCGACCAGTCGGCGCTGGCCGGGGTGGGCAATGCCTACTCCGATGAGGCCCTGCACGCGGCCCGCCTGTCGCCGTACCGGAGCGCGGCCAAGCTGAGCGACGGGGAAGTGGGGCGCTTGCACCAGGCCCTGGTGGCCGTCCTGTCGGACGCGGTGGGTCGCTCGGCCGGGCTGGCCGCATCGGGCCTGAAAGCGGAGAAGAAGGAGGGCCTGGCCGTCCACGGCCGGGCCGGTCAGCCGTGCCCGGTGTGCGGGGACACGGTACGGGAGGTCTCTTTTGCCACCAAGTCGTTCCAGTACTGCCCGACCTGCCAGACCGGCGGCAAGCCCCTGGCCGACCGGCGCCTGTCCAGGTTGCTGAAGTGACCAGTCCGAAGGAGCGCCAGGAGACCACCTACCGGGGGATCCGGTGGCGCCGGGAGGAGGACGGGGGAGTCAGCTTCTACGACGCCCGGGGCCGGCGGTGGGTCCGCTGGGCGCCCGGCGTCGATGCCCCGCCCTTGCCCCCGAAGTGGAACCTGCTCGGGGTGCCCACCCGGGTGGAGCGCCCCGGCTGGCGCAGCCGGTGGCGCCTCATCCCCATCGTGTTGGTGCTGGCCGCCGTGGTCATCGCCGTGCTGCAGTCCACGCTCCCCTCGGGCAACGCGGTGAAGAAGGAGGCCCGGGCCTCCGCCGCCCTGCTGGGCCAGTGCCTGCCCCAGAGCGGCACCGCAGAGGGGCACCCCAAGTACAGGACCAAGACCGTGGCCTGCACCTCGCCGAAGGCCAAGGTACGGGTGGTCAAGGTCCTGCCCTCGACCCCCGGCAGCCCGCTGTGCCCGGCGGGTACCACCGGAGTGGAGATCCCCTACCAGGGCGTACAGTACCCTCACGTCGAGTGCGTGGTGCCGGTGCGCTGAATGGTCCCGGGCCCCGCCGGTCTGCTACGGTAAGGACCCGCTTGCGGACGTGGCTCAGCTGGTAGAGCATCACCTTGCCAAGGTGAGGGTCGCGGGTTCGAATCCCGTCGTCCGCTCCAAGAAATACCTGGTTACAGGGTTGCAGTTCTGATCGGACCGGGAGATGCTCTACCGAGCGTCGCTGGTGAGACGTGGACGCCGGCGATCTGGTCCAGGTGGAGGGGCCGGCCGGGGTCCGCCGACAGACCCGGCACCGCCGGTTGGGGCGACGGTCAGCCCGCTGAGCCGTTGGCGGCCGAACGGGTCTGTCCGACCGCTCGCTTGGCTGTCGACCTCGTGCTCTTCGCGGCCGAACGGGCCTGCCGGGCCGTGGTGGTCGCCGCCCGCTTGGCCGTCGTAGCCGTCTTCGCCGAGGACCGCCGGGCCGAGGTCGCGGTGCCCTTCGCCCCGGACTTCGCCACCCGGGCCGTCCTGGTCGTACCCCGCTTGGCGGACCGGGCTGTGCGCCTGGTGCCGGCCACGGCCGACGACCCACTGTCCTGTGCCCGGCTGAGCGTGCGCTCGCCGGTGTTCCTGGCCGTGAGAACGGCTTCGATGGCCGAGTCGGTCGCGTCGGCGGAAGCAGAACGGACCCGCTCGGCGGTGTCGCGGGCCACCTTCGAACCGGTCGGCGACACCCGGGGCTTCTTGCGCCCGAGGACAGTGGCGACCAGATCGCCGAGCGCCGTCACGTATCCCTGGGCCAACCCGTTGACGGTGTCACCGATACGGTCGGCCACCCCGGCCGCCGCCCCGACCAGGACGTTCTGCGGGGGTGTGTCGGGTGAGCGGGGATGAGGATGGGTGGGAGCCGACTTCGCGGCCTCGGCCATGGCCTTACCGAGGTCGCTCAGCGCATCACGGCCCAGCTCCTTGCGCACGCTCGGGAACAGGACCTGCTCCTCCTCTTCGACGTGGCGGCGGACGCTGTCGATGAGGACCGCGACCTTGGCGTCGAAGCGCTCCTCCTCGGGGCTCATCGATTCGAGCTCCGACAGCAGCCACTTCACCACGTGGTGTTCCTCGATGCTCTCCAACGTGCGATCCTCGGTATCGGGGACGGTCGCCCGGACGACCGGGTAGAAGAGCTGCTCTTCGATCGCGGCATGCACCGACAGCGTCTCGATCATGCGGTCGACGACGTTCCGCTTTTCGACATGCGCACGGTCACCGGCCTTCTCGAACCGCTTGAACAGCTGCTCCACCGTCTTGTGATCGTCTCTGAGCATGGTGATGGCGTCTGTGCTCGCCATGGTCTTACCGTCTCCCTCTTGTCGATTGGGTCCGCCAGCAGATTGATGCTGAATCCGCGGCTCGCTGCTCGATGGCACGAGCGCGTACCTTCGGTCCGGCACGGTACATATACCCCAACAGGGCCATCTCGATTGCCGGGCGGGGTGACGGGGCGCGCCCGCCCTGCGACGCGGCCCGCGAGGAAGGGCCCGGCCACCGGGCCGGGCCCTTCTCGCTCTCGACTTCGCCGGCTAAGCCGCTGACGCCATGGCGACGATGGGTTTGTCGAGCGGTAGGCCCCCCGTCGAGCCGTAGAACGGGGTGTGGAAGCTGAAGACCCCGCCGTCGGAGGCCACCAGCCAGTAACCACCGGTGGCCGGGTTCTCGGCCATGCCCACGACCGGCCGGCTCAGCGGCAGGCCCCCGGTCGAGCCGTAGAACGGGGCGTCACCGAAGGCGAACACGCCGCCGTCGGAGGCCACCAGCCAGTATCCCCGGGCATCGGGCGAGGCCATGGCCACGATGGGCTGGTCGAGCCTCAGGGCACCGGTGGATCCCCAGAAGCGGGCGTCGCCGAAGGCGAACACGCCGCCGTCGGCGGCTACCAGCCAGTACCCGTGACCGCTCGGCGTGGCGGCCACGCCCACGATGGGCCGGTTGAGAGCCACATTGCCCGTCGAGCCGTAGAAGCCGGCGTCACCGAAGGCGAACACGCCGCCGTCGGAGGCCACCAGCCAGTACCCGTGACCGCTCGGCGTGGCGGCCACGCCCACGATGGGCCGGTTGAGAGCCACATTGCCGGTCGAGCCGTAGAAGCCGGCGTCACCGAAGGCGAACACGCCGCCGTCGGAGGCCACCAGCCAGTACCCGCGGCCTCCGGCGGTGGCCGCCATACCGACCACAGGCCGGTTGAGAGCCACATTGCCGGTAGAGCCGTAGAAGTTGATGTGCGGGCCGAAGGTGAATACCCCGCCGTCGGATCCGGCCAGCCAGTAGCCCTCCGGCTCCACGCCCGACCCGGCCGGAGCCGTGGCTACACGCGGGGTCGAGGCGATGGTCAACTGGAACGTCTGCTCGGTGGTGGAAACGCCGTTCGTGGCCACCACCGTGACCACGAAAACGCCGACCGTGCCGGCCGAGGGGACCCCGGCGAGGGTGGCCGTCCCATCACCGTTGTCGATGAAGGACACGCCCGAGGGCAGGGTGCCGACGGCCGTCAGCCTCGGGGTGGGGCTCCCGGACGCGCTCACCGTGAAGGTGCCCGGCTGTCCCTGGGTGAACGTGGTGGCGCTACCGGTCGTGATGGTGACGCCGCCCGCCGAGTCCGGCGGGGCCGGCAGCGTGGAGGGAACCGTCCAGCTCCGTACCACCGGCACGGACTCGTTGCCCGCCGCGTCGGTGCCGACCACCGTCAGGGTGTAGGCCCCGGGCTGCAGGCCGTCCAGACCGACTTTCTCCCCGCAGGCGGTGAGAGGCTGGTCGACGCCGTTGACATTGAGCACGCAGCTGTAGGTCACACCGGTCTCGTCGGCGGAGATCGTGAAGGAGGCGCTCGAGGCCAGGGGGCCGTCGGCCGTGACGGTCACCACCGGTGCGGTGGTGTCCTCGCCGACGCCCGGAGGCTTCTGGCCGTGGGTCTCGGCCGCCGCCACGGACACCGAGATCGGTGCCAGCTGATTGCCGTTGTCGAGACCGACGGCGAAGGTGTAGCTGCCTTCCGGGGCCCCGGCCGGGACCTTGGCGTACCAGATCACCGTGGTGTAGCCGGGGGTGTTGTCCGGGCCCAGGGCCACGGGCCAGGCGCCCACCAGGCGGCCCGACCCGTCGGGAGTGAGGGGCATGGGTGCCATGGTGGTTCCGTCATTGGCGTAGATGCTCAGGTCCGCTGCTGTCAGCGGGGTCGGGCCGCCGGTCCCGACCGGCGGCCCGGTCACGGTGAGGGTCAGGCGGGCGGAACCCTCCGCGGCCGGCGAGTAGACCTGCAGCGGTATGGCCATGTAGGCGTCCTGGGTGGCCAGCTGCGGCAACGGCGAACCCCACAGGACCGTCGTCCGGTCAGGGTCCACCGTGACCGTTCCGGTGTCGGAGGCCAGTACCTGGGAGGGCTCTGCGGCGCTCACCAGGTCCAGGGTGAGCTGGTAGGGCCCGGTGGGCGCCCCGGCCGCCACCGTCACGTCGAAGGTGCTGGACACGTGGTATCCGGGCTCCACGGGGAACCCGCTCCCGGGCCCCCACCACCCGGTCAGGTCGCCGCCGGTGGGGGAGAACACCACGGGCTGGCCCGGGGCCCCTTCGGCGGCGGGAACCTCGGTGGCGGTCACATCGTCGGCTGCCAGCGGGCCGGGGGCATGGATGGTGACCCGCAGGCGGGCGTCGGGAATCGTCTTGCCGGCGATCCGGTCGCTGCCGAACGGGTTGTAGAGCGATGCGGTCATCTGGAACGGATACGTCTCGAACACGGTGGCCGGGAGGGCGCCCAGGTCCACCGCCGGGTTCGTTATGGATTCCACCTGGGCCTGGTGTGTGTCCACCCCGGGGACGTCCATGTAGAACCCCGGGATGAAGGTGTTGTCAGGGATGAAATCGCACAGCGCCCTGACGTCGTCGGCCAGCTGGGCGAACGCCACCACCCCGGTCAGGGTGCCGCCGGCGGAATCCGGTGAAAGGTTGTGCCACGGGACCACGTCGATGATCCTGCTGACGGTCCACTGGAGGGTTGCGGTGTTGAGCCAGGTGACGCTGCCGGTGAAGGTCTGCGACCGGTTGTATGTGAAGCCGCTGTAGTCGACGAACTGCTCGGCATTCGACGGCGTCGCGCCGCCCGGGTAGGCGGAGGTGACGAAGTTGACCTTCCAAGGTGAGCCGTCCCCGGCCGCTGCCGCATAGAGGGCCGGGAGGCCGATGATCCGGTTGTAGTACTCCACCGCGTCCACGCTCAACGGGGTCTTCTTGTCCGCCGTCGCTCCCAGAGCCATGGCGGCCAGCTTCCACGCGTCGAACTGGCTGTTCGGGTTGCCGCCCGCCGGCTTCTCACCGGGGATCACCGCCGGCGGCCCGGCCATGGGCGCCGGCAGGCCCGGGATGGTACCGGTGGTCATGAGCGCCTGGTAGATGGCGGCGTTCTCCGGGGCGGCGTCGATGGGGGTGCCGTCGACGCTGATCCGACCGGTGGACTCCAGGGCGATGTTCGCCCCGACCCTGAGCTTGGCCCCCACGTCCGAGAGCTTCTGGGCCAGGACGGCCGCCGTCGTCCGGGCCAGGTTCAGCCGGGCCAGGTCGGTCGGGGTGACGAACATGGCGTACTCGGTCTGCGGGTCACAGGCCGCGCTCGACTCGCTGAAGTCCGGTGTCCCGATGAGGCTCCCCATGAGCGGCACGACCCAGACCCTCCGCCCGTCGACCGGGTCGGTCGTCGGCTCCACTCCGGGGAGCGGGTCGTAGGAGATCGGCTGCGGGCAGTATTCCGTCGTCGCCGCGGTGTCAGCCGTGGCGGGGACCACGAAGCGCTCGAGAAGCGGTGTTCCGTCCACCGCCCGCAGGACCACATTGAGATCGGAGTACTCGGACCCGGTGCTCCCACCGGTGTTCCCCCCGTTACCGCCGCTGCCGTTACCGCCTTTGCCGCCGCCCCCGCCACCGGCGGCCAGGGCCGGAGAAGCCAGCATCGCCAGGGCCGCTGCGATCCCGGCCGCGACCTTCATCTTCCGCGCAAATGCCCTCATAGGAACCGTCCCCTTTTCTGGGAGAGCCCCGCGTTCCTTCTGGAATCGCGTACCGCCTCAGGGTCGCTCGGAGATGGGCGACCGGCCAGAGACCAAGTGCCCGACCGGGACCGGGTCTTTGGACCGTTTCCGGGGGCGGTTGCGACTCGTTACAGAGTTGAAAGGGGCCCCCTCCGGGAGGGGGCCCCTTCACGCGCTCCGGCCGGCTGGTCGGCTCAGGCCAGCCCGTTGGCCTTGAGGAATTGGCGGGCCACGGTGGCCGGGTCCTGATGGTCGATCTGGGTGGCCTTGTTCATGCTCTCGATGGCCGGGAAGGTCAGCTTGGCGCTCACCGCATTCAGGATCTGGGCGAACTGGGGG
>JAKAXN010000226.1 GCA_021816565.1 Actinomycetes bacterium | reverse complement strand
CCAACCAGATCAACCTGTCCGGCCTGGCCGAGCAGACCGCCCAGCCGAACGGCCCGGCGGTGACCAAGACCATCAACATCCCGGCCAACCCGCTGCTGAGCGCCGGCCTGCTCACGGGTAAGGCGGCCGCCGCCTACTACCCGGGGGCCTGCCCGATCGGTCAGCCCCTCTCCTACGGGACGGGCAGCGCCGCCAACGTGTCGGTGCTCGACCTCAGCGGCAACACCAACCCGGTCGTCAACACGGCCGGCACCGGCACCGCCACGGCCCAGTCGAGCTCCTACACCATCCTGAGCCCGAACACCGACGGCACCTACGGCCTGAGCAGCGTGGCCGAGGAGACGGTGGCCCCGGTGACCATCAACCTGCTCAACCTGCTCACCCTGCAGGTCACCATCGCCGGCCAGAACCCGAGCGCCCCCATCACCCTGACCTCCCACGCCACCGGCGGTCCCGGGAACGGGTCGGTGACGCTGGGCAACGCCGGGTTGCTGAAGATCACCCTGACGCCCGCCGGCGGCACTCCGGTCAACATCGAGACCGTCAACCTCAGCAACCCTCAGACCCTCGGGCCGAACGGCTTCCTGCACATCCCGCTGTCCACCGCCGCTCTCGGGACCGACCTGGGCAGCCTGTCCAACGCCCTGTCGGCGGTCCTGGCCGGCAACACCGTTACCGGCCCCCTGGCTCCCCTGTTCGGCCCCGGAGGGCCCCTCAACGGGATCGTCACCCAGACCGGTAACACCGTCTCCTCGGTGGTCTCCAAGCTGGCCAACATCAGCCTGGGCTCCATCGACATCGACGCCATGCCCCACTCGATCACCGGCGGTGTGGGCACCGCTCCGACCGTGGGCCCGAACAGCGACTCGGGGGCCATCGACCTGGTCAGCCTCAACCTGGCCGTCTCCGGCAGCCTCCTCGGTGTCCAGCTCCCCGCGGCGCTCAGCTCGGTCAACATCGCCAACCTGAAGGTGGGCCACCTGGAGAGCTCCGCCTCGCTGGCCGCCCCGGTGCAGTGCGGCATCCCGGTGATCAAGACATCGGACCCGACCGCGGTGACCGCCGGTCAGTCCTTCACCTACAACATCTCGGTGCCCGACCCGGCCTACAAGTCGGCCGTGGCCTGCGACCTGGACAACATGACCGTCACCGACACCATCAGCACCAAGAGCGGCAACGCGGCCTTCACCGTGGCGAGCACCAACCCGGCGGCCACGTCGGTGGCTCCCGGACCGAACGGTAGCGAGGTGGTCACCTGGAGCGGCCTGACGCACAAGTACTCGGACCCGCCGCTCAACCTGGCCATCGACGTCAAGACCACCGGCGGCGCCGGGGTCATCCAGGACACCGCGGTGGCCAACGCCAGCCTGGGCAACTGCAACGGTGGCGCCAGCGGTGTGGCCAACATCGGCACCGAGGTGGGTGCTCCCAGCAACGGGGTGACCCTGGCCGGTAGCTACACCCTGTCGCAGCCGTCGGTGGGCGCCGCCGCCAGCAACACGGCGCCGCTCAGCGGCTCGGCCGGCGGCAATGCTGCGCACCCGGCGACCCTGCCCTTCACCGGGGCCATCGGTGGGCTGTGGCAGCCCTTCGCCGGACTGGGCGTCCTCTCCGCCGGGGGTGCCGCCCTGGCGCTGGCCCGTCGGGCCCGACGCCTGCGCTGAAGCGCTCCAGCTGAGAAGAAGTAGGGCGAGCGGCCCGGCCGGAACCCCCGGCCGGGCCGCTTGCTTTCCCGGTGCGCGCCACCCGGCTCCGGAGGCGTTCGGATATGACCGGTTCTTCCGGCTCTTCCGTTCGCTCAGGTTCGGCGGGCGACCGCTCCGGTAGCATCGCCCGGGCACTGAGGGCAGGTCCGAAGGGGTGCGGAGGGAATGGCCGACATGGACGACCAGGGGGGCAGCCTGGACGGCCTCGTGCAGGGCGCGCTGGAGCTGGTGCCGTTCGCCATGCTCGTCGCCGACGGGGCCGGGCGGGTGATCGGCGCCAACCGGCGCTGGAGCGAGATCTCCGGCCTGGACGAGATCGCCTCGCTCGGTCGGGGCTGGCTCGACGCCCTCAGCGGTGACAGCCGGGCCCTGCTCGAGCGGGACCTGGACCGGGTCGCGGCCCGCGGCGGCACGGCGTGTTCGGACCACCAGCTCTCCGGGGGTGGATCGTCGCGCTGGACCCGGTGGTGGCTGAGCCGCCACCTCCAGGCCGGGGAGCCGCTCGTCGCCATGGCCGCCGCCGACGTGGACGACGACTACGCCCGCCAGGCCAGCCTCTACCACCTGGCCACCCATGATGCCCTGACCGGGCTGGCCAACCGCAGCCACTTCGTCGACTCCATCGAGCAGGCCCTGCGCCGCAACCAGCGCCAGGCCCGGAGAGTCGGGGTGGTCTATGTGGACCTCGACGGCTTCAAACACGTCAACGACCGGGGCGGGCACTCACTCGGCGACCGGGTCCTGTTGGCCATCGGGTCCCGGTTGCGCCACGCCGTGCGGGCCGCCGACACCGTGGCCCGCATCGGCGGTGACGAGTTCGCAGTGCTCTGCGAGGGGCTGGCCGAGGCCGAGCAGGCCGAGGTGGTGGCCCGCCGCATCGAGCAGGCCCTGGCGGAGTCGGTCGAGCTCGACGGCGAACGCTGGACGGTGCCGGCCTCGGTCGGTGCGGCCGTCGACCGGGGCGGACCCGACACCGCCGAGGAGCTCATGGACCGGGCCGACCGGGCCATGTACAGCGCCAAGCACGCCCGCCAGTCCCCGGCCGGCCCGGAGTCGCCGGCCGACGAGCAGCCCGGCCCGGCGACGTCCGATCCAGGAGCGGCGGACCGGCCTGCCGGGGAGCCCCTGGTGGAAGGGCTGCGAGGTTCGACCGGGCCGGCCGGCCCCGGAGGCACCCCACCGGCTCCGGGCGCCCCCTGGATCGACGCTGGGCCGCCGGCCGACGCGGCCGCCCTGAGGGACAGCCTCACGGCCATCCGGGGCCTGCTGGACCGGCTCCTGAGCGACGGCCACCACGCCATCGACATACGCGACGCCGGCCTCCAGGAGCGCAACCACTGAGCGGCCACGGGTCCGCCCGGGCCCGGCAGGCGTTAGCCTGAGCGGTTGACATGTCCGATAACAGGCCGCTGACACCGAACATCTACCGAGACCGCAGGGCCGCCACCCTGGGTGCCGACGACGTGGGCTCCACGGTGCGGCTGGCCGGCTGGATCGCCGCCAAGCGGGACCACGGAGGGCTCCTCTTCCTGGACCTGCGCGATCCGGGTGGTGTCGACCCGGCCGGGATGGTGCAGCTGGTGATAGACCCGGCCAAACCGGCGTTCGAGACCCTCGCCCACCTGCGGGTGGAGAGTGTCATCAGCGTCACCGGCCGGGTGGTGGCCCGGGCCGAGGCCAACGTCAACCCGAAGATCCCGACCGGTCACGTGGAGGTGACCGTCGACGACGCCGAGGTGCTCTCCAGCGCCGACGTGCTGCCCTTCCCCGTGGAGCGGGACACCGAGGTGGGCGAAGAGGCCCGCCTGAGGTACCGGTACCTGGACATGCGCCGCGGTCCCCTGGTGGAGCGCCTGGCCGCCCGGGCCCGGCTGGCCGCAGTGGTGCGCGACCACATGTCCGGCCGCGGATTCCTGGAGATCCAGACCCCTATCCTCACCGCGTCGTCCCCCGAGGGGGCCCGGGACTTCCTGGTGCCCAGCCGGCTCTACGCCGGCGAGTTCTACGCCCTGCCCCAGGCCCCCCAGCAGTTCAAGCAGCTGCTCATGGTCGGCGGGGTCGAGCGTTACTTCCAGATCGCTCCCTGCTTCCGGGACGAGGCGTCCCGGGCCGACCGCAGCCCCGGCGAGTTCTACCAGATCGACCTCGAGATGGCCTTCGCCACCCAGGAGGACGTCTTCGCCGAGGTGGAGCTGCTGATGAGGCGGATCGTGGCGGACTGCTCCACCAAGGAGGTGCCCGACAGCTTCCCCAGGCTGGCCTTCGCCGACGCCGTCGACCGCTTCGGCACCGACAAGCCCGACCTGCGCTTCGGGTTGGAGATCGCCGATGTCACCACCGACGTGGGCGGATCCGGCGACCTGCCGATGTTCGCGGAGGCCCCCGGCAAGGGCCACGTGATCCGGGTCCTGCGGGCCCCCGGGGCGGCCGGCCGGTCCCGTAAGTGGTTCGACGAGTTCGCCGACTCCGCCCGCAAGGTCGGGGTGATCGGCAGCTGGCTGCAGCTGGAGGCCGGCGAGACCAGGGGGTCCATCGCCAAGAAGCTGACCGAGGAGCAGATCTCGCTGCTGGCCGGCGCGGCGGGAGCCGAGACCGGCGACGCGGTGCTCTGCGCCGTCGGTCCCCGCGACAAGGTCGCGTCCGTCCTCGGTGAGCAGCGGACCCGCCTGGGACGCGAGCTCGAGCTGGCCGACCCCGGGGAGCTGGCCTTCTGCTGGGTGGTGGACTTCCCCATGTTCGAGCCCGACGAGGAGAACGGCGGGTGGGCGTTCTCCCACAACCCGTTCTCCATGCCGCAGGGGGGCCTCGAGGCGCTGCGCACGAAGGATCCCGGCGACATCCTGGCCTACCAGTACGACCTGGTGTGCAACGGGGTGGAGCTGTCGTCGGGGGCGGTGCGGAATCACCTGCCAGAGGTGATGGAGGCGGCGTTCTCCATCGCCGGCTACGGACCGGATCGGATCCGGACCTCCTTCCCGGCCCTGTGGAACGCCTTCCACTACGGGCCGCCACCCCACGCCGGCATAGCCCCCGGCTTCGACCGGATCCTCATGCTCCTCGAGGATCAGGCCAACCTGCGCGAGATCATCGCCTTCCCCCTCAACCAGGGGGCGCGCGACCTGCTCATGGGGGCGCCCAGCCCGGTGACCGACCGCCAGCTCGACGAGCTGCACCTCCGGATCGTCCCACCGGACCGGGACAGATAGTCGCTGTCACAGCCTCCCATGTAGTCTCATAGCGGTCCTCTTCCGCGTGTCCGGGCCTCGGGGCCGCCCGGGGATGAGGAGCTGTCCAATGTTGTCTGCTCTGGCAGCCGACGAATCGGCCCTGGCCCGCCACCTGCTCGGCCGTCTGGGAGAGGCGGCGGCCCTGGCCGGCCACCCGGTGTGGGCCATGGTGGTCCGCCACCACGACGACCGTTTCGAGCTGGTGGTGACCGACCCGGACTTCGAGCCGGCAGGGTGGTCGGCACCGCCCGGATGCCGGGCCCTGGCCATGGTCGCCACCGGGCGGGTCCGGCCCCTGGACGACTCCGCCGAGCTCCCGGCCGAACTGGTGCCGGGCGTTCCCGGCGGCGTGAGGATGGCCTGCGTGGTGTCGCGCTCCGGGACGGTCGGCTGGCACATGGTCCTGCCCGACGGGTCGGCGTGCGACGAGCCGCCCGGGGCCGGGCGGGTGCTCGACGTGATGCGCCGCTGCCTGGGCCTGCCCACCCCTCCCCCGCCCGGGTCACCGCACCTGCTCGGCGTCTATCTCTGGCTGGTTGCACTCCTCGCCGCCGGAGCGCCCGAGCGGCCGCGGGGCTGGGCGGAGGTGCTGGACTTCCACCCGGCCCTGGTCGGATGCGATCCCGATCTACCGGCGGCGGTCAAACAGACCGTGGTCGACCGGGAGAGCGGCAACAACTACTGGGGGGACATGAGAGGGGCGCTGGCCGCCGGCCACGGCGGCCTGGGTATGCCCCCGGCCCGGCTGGCCGCCTGGATGGACGACGGGATGTTCGCCCGCTGGATGCTGGACCTGTGGCCGTCACCGGAGGAGATTCTGGCCGAGCTGCGACCCCACCTGCGTCCAGCGGCGGCCCGCCGCCTGGCCCACGAGATCCGGGCGGCCCGCCGCTGAGGGACCGGGAAGATGTCAGCCGTCGGCGGCCGGCTGCCTAGGGCCACATCTCGCTCGGCGACAGCTTCGGAGCGGTCGGTGCCGGGCGGACGATCTTGCGCCAGTGGTACGCGTAGAGCTCCCGCGTCGCCCGGGGCATCTGCCACGGTCGGGGTACCTTGACGGCTGAGGGCTTCTCCCGCCAGTGGCTGGGTGAGAGCATCCAGTCGGCGAAGGCGACCGCCACGGACTGGACACCCACCAGTGCCATGACGGCGGTGTCGAGCGCCGCGACCACGACCATCACCACGATCCGCACCGGGACGGTCGGCCGGTACCAGCGGCCGCCGACCCGGGTGCTGGACATTCCGCTCACGGCGTCAGACGGTACTCCGCCAGAGGGCCGCCGGCGGCCCTCATCTCCTGTCCGGCGACGCCGCCGAAAGCAGCAGGTGACCCTTTGCGCCGGATCCGTGCCGGGCCGATTGGCTGGCCCGCAGATCCTCCGGGTGTCGGCCCGTCCGGGTGCCCGCCCGACGGCCCGGTCGGCCAGCAGCGGCCGACCCGACCCGGTGGGCGCAGAGGGAATCGAACCCCCGACCTCATGCGCGTCATGCGCCGCCGTCGTGTCAATGGTCGTTCGCTGGACTCAGGAAAGTGCAGGTCAGACTGGGTAAGTACCTAGTCTCCCGTCAACCGGCGTTAAGCCAAGTCAGCCCGCTTGGCTGCCAGGTTGGCTGCCAAGGACCCGGACGAGCTTGTCGCTGGCCTTTCGGGCCGCTCCGCCCCAGATGTCGTCGCCGGCTCCGCCGATCTCGATTGTGCAACTGGTGGAGTCCCGGCGATGGGCGCTGACTCGCAGCTTGACGCGCTGAAGCCCGTAGCGAGTAGTGCCGGTGAGGCTCAGAGTGGCTGGGCTGGATTCGGTTATGCGCCCGATCCGACTGAACGCCCGCTGGAGGTCCTCGAAGGCCTCCTCAGCCCGCTTGGCGTAGTCGACCGTTCTGGTTGAGGTCCCGACCATCCTGCGTACCCCCTCGCTCTGCCCCCCGCAGGAAAGGAGCGTACACCCCGGATCGGACTGTCACGACCCCTCTTGGGCGAGACGGCCGTGGGCTCTGGCCCATTCTTGGACGTCCTCGCGACGCCAGATGCGGCCGGCGGTGATGACCGCTTCGGGTTGGGGGAAGTCCTCTGAGCGCACGAGCCGGTCGGCGTATTGGCGGGAGACGCCGAGCATCTCGGCGATCTCTGTGAGTCCGACCAGGTGGTGCACGATCGTTCAAGGTAGTTGACAATCATCAACCCCTGTGGGATGGTTGATGATTATCAACTCGAACACGGGGAGGAGCACCGGATGATCTGCTACAGCCGTCCACCACCAGCGGGAGCCGACCGTGATGTTCGGCGAGCGGACCGGCTGGCGGGATCAAGAGATCAGCCGCCGGCACCGCCGGTGGGGGTTCGAGATCACCGCAGTCGATCTCGACTTCCTCCTCGTCGAATACCACCTCGGTGTCCCGGTCGCCATCGTCGAGTACAAGAACCACCGGGCGGCGCCGGTCGACCTCG
>JAKAXN010000225.1 GCA_021816565.1 Actinomycetes bacterium | reverse complement strand
GATGGCGTCTACGAGGATGACTTCGGGGCGGCGATCGGACCGACGCTGCCGATCGAGGTGACGGTGAAGGTCATCCCGTGGCCGCTCAGGCCGGTCGCGTCGGCGGCCGAACCACCACCCACCCCTGCCCGGTAGGAGAGCAGAGCGCCGTCCGAGCGGTCCACGCAGGCCTGGGCCGCTTCGTTGACGATCGAGGCGTTCGGGGCCTGAACGTCGAAGGTGACCCCCGACGCGCCGGCGACCCGACACGACGGACCCCGGGTGATCCTGATGCCCGCCACGTGGGTGTAGCCGACGAGCTGCTCGGCGAAAGACGCCTCCCCGAAGAGATGGTTGATCCCCTCGGGGGACTGGAAGGTGACGTTCTCGACCCGGCCGATGGCTACGGCGGAGCCGTGCCCGTCGACATCGAAGGTGGTCACTGCGGGAGCGCTCGTCGTAACGACCCAGTCCGTGGGGCTGTGCACCCTGCCCGTCCAGGTCATGGACACGCTGCCGTAGGCGTTGACCGACGTGAAGGTGTAGTTCTGCAGTCCGGCGAGCCTCGCCTGTACGAGTCCGTCGACGGTGGCCGACGGGAGCTGCGATCGCACAGCCGTTCCCGAGCTCGGCGGCCCGGTCGGCGCCGGGGCCGGCGATCCGCTCGCCGCACCACCTCCGCAGGCAGAGCCGGCCACGCACACCGCGGCGAGCAACAAGCCGAGCGAAGGGTGCCGTAGCCACGACCGAATCACCAATCCGACCTCCTGGGAGTAACGCTTGTCGACCCTGGTGGCGAAGTTCTACCAGGGCAACGGGGAAGTGGCAGTTATCCGGCGGTCCGGGCGATCAGCGGGCGGCCCGGCGCTCAACTGCCGGTCGGCACGGTGAAGGCGGTCCCGGACGGAAGCCGGGTGCGGCCCTCGGGGTGCAGCAGCCACGCCGAGCCCGTCCCGCTGACGGTCCAGGCCCCGGGACCGCCCACCACGGCGGTCATCTCATCCACCCCGATGACCGTCAGGGCCGGGTCGTCGGGTACCAGCCAGCTCGTCACCCGCTCGGGGAACCGGCCGACCATCACATCGAAGTGGGGAATGACCCGGATGTGGGGCAGCAGCCCCAGCCCGTCTGTCGCCCCCCGCACCGGGTGGCGCCACGAGGGCACCCGCGCGGCCATCGCCATGGCCCCGGCGCTGCAGCCGGCCAACGCCGCACCCTCCTCCCAGGCGGCGACGATGGCTTGCCACACGGTGCTTCCGCGCAGGGTCTCGGCCAGGTAGGCCGGGTTGCCCCCGGAGAGGTAGATCAGACCAGCCCCCTGCACCATCCGGGCCAACTCCGGGTCATCGGCATCACCGCGGGTGGCGACGGGCACCACGACCGCCTCCACCCCCAGCCGCTCGGCCTGTTGCTGTCCGAGGCGGTGCCACTTCTCGACCACCGCGGGACCGTCGGGGACGGCGGCGGTGGCCAGCTGGACGTACCGGGGCGGTCGCCCGGCGATCAGGCCCCCCTCGAGCTCGGCCATGGCCGGCAGGTACTCCCCCGACCCGACGAGGGCCAACGGCCCGGATCCGGGGACCGCGGTGGAGTCGCTCACCCGGCTCCGTCGGGGAAGCGGTCCCGCACCCGGTCCCATTCCTCGGCACCGAAGCGGCGGAACAGCTCGGTGATCGCCATCCCGGGATCGGGGTGGGCGCCGGTGGAGCGCAACTGCCCGAGTGCGGATTCCGTAGCGCCCACCACCGCTCCGAGGAGGAGGGTGGGCAGGATCACCAGCCGGTAGCCGGCTTCGGCCACCTGGGCCAGATCGACCGGGGGTGTCCGGCCTCCGCCGACCATGTTGAACAGGCACGGTCCCTGCACCAGATCGGGCACCGCCGAGATCTCCTCGGCCGTCTGTGGGGCCTCCACGAAGGCCATGTCGGCGCCGGCGGCCAGAGCCCGGTTCGCCCGATCCACGGCGTCGTCGAGGTCGTGGACGGCCCTGGCATCGGTCCGGGCGATGATCACCAGATCCGGGTCGGTGCGGGCCTCCAGCGCCGCCTCGATCTTGGCCACGAACCGGTCGGCCGGCACGACCTGCTTGTGGTCGAGGTGACCGCAACGCTTGGGGAACACCTGATCCTCGATGTGCAGGGCGGCCGCGCCCCGGGCGCTGTAGGCGCGCACGGTGCGGGTCACATTGAGCTCATTGCCGTAGCCGGTGTCGGCATCGGCGATGACCGGGATGTCGACAGCCGCGGTCATCCGTCCGACCGCTTCCGCCATCTCGGACATGCCGAGCAGCCCGTAGTCCGGGTACCCGAGGGTGGCGGCGGTGCCGGCGCCGGTCATGTAGACCGCCGGCCAGCCGGCGCTCTGCACGGCGCGAGCGGTGATGGCGTCGTAGGCCCCTGGGGCCACGACCAGCTCCGGTCCGGCCAGCAGGTCCCTGAGCCGCCGGCCGGGACCGTTGCCCTGATCCCCGCTCACCCGAGCGCAGCGATGGCGGCCTCGGCCACCTTCATGTCGTCGCTGTAGTGACCGCCGCTGACCCCGACGCCGCCGACCACCTGACCGTCCACCGTGATCGGGAAGCCGCCCCCGAAGATCACCAGCCGGTCGATACCCGTGGGAGCCCCGCTGGCCAGAGGCGGGTCGCTCTTGATGAACTCGTGCCAGGCGTGGGTCGGCATGGAGAAGCCGGCCGCGGTATATGCCTTGTCCTGGGCCACCTGGACGCTGAGCAGAGGAGCCCCGTCCATACGGCTGAAGGCCTTGAGGACGCCGCTCTCGTCCACCACGGCGATGACGAAAGGCTGGCCCATCTCCTCCGCTCTCGCTTCGGCCGCGGCGATCATGCGCCGGGCCGTGGCGGCCGAGACACTGCCCTTGGCGAACGTGGCGCCCATGGTCTCCCCCTCCTGGCCGACCCGGGACATCCGGACCGCCGGGCCACTCTAACCACCGCCGACCAGCCCCCCATCTGACCGACCGGGCGTCTACATCTTCAGCGGGCCGGGACGGCAGCGTCTCCCACGGATCCGTCGGCGATCACCACCACCCGGTTGCGACCCTGCCTCTTGGCTTCGTACAGGGCAGCATCGGCCCGGGCGATGAGGGCGTCGGGCCCGTCGCCGGTCCCGGCCGCAGCGGCCCCGACGCTGACCGTCACCTGCTGCGCCGAGCCGCCCAGGGGGACGGCGGTGGCGGCGACCATCGCCCGGATCCGTTCGGAGACGGCCCGGGCCTCGGCGCCGTCGGCGTGGCAGAGGAGAGCCAGGAACTCCTCCCCGCCCCACCGGGCCACCAGGTCCCCGGCCCTCACGGAGGCCGCGATGCCCCCGGCCACCACCCTCAGCACCCCGTCACCGGCCGAGTGGCCGAAGCGGTCGTTGACGTTCTTGAAGTGGTCCACGTCGACCAGCAGCACGGCCGTCGGGGTCCCGTAGCGGCGCCGTTCGGCGAGCATCCGGTCCAGGGCCTCGGACGCGGCCCGCCGGTTGGCCAGGCCGGTGAGCGGATCGGTGCGGGCCACGTCGTCGGAGCGGGCCTTGGCCTCGAGGGCTCTGACCAGCATCACCAGCAGCCCCGCCGCGGTGAGGGCGAAACCGCCGAGCAGGATCCACGGGATGGTGTGCCCGGCCCGGGCGAGCGGCTCGAACAGGGTGGACTGCGGCAGGGTGAAGACCAGCCGCCACGGGGTGTCGGGGACAGCCGCCACGGCGTACTCGCTGCGAGCACCACCGGGAGCGGCGAAGGTGCCCACCGGGCCGGGGCTGTGGTCGACGGCCCGGGCCAGTCGGCCGGCCAGGGCGCTCAGCGCGCCGGTTCGACCGCTGCTCGAGGTGATCACCTGGCCGGTGCCGTCGATCAGCCACACGTTGCCGTCCCGGTACGGAAGGGCCCGGTCGAGGTACTGACCGAGCGGCTGGGAACCGAGGTCGAACCCTCCGCTCACCACCCGGGTGCCGGAGGAGGTCGGGAAGGAGGTGGCGAAGGCGACGATGGGCACCCGGCGGGCCGCGGAGGGGACCACGTTGGACACGGTCGGCTGGCCGGCCAGGGCGCGGGCCAGGTGGGCGTAGCGGCCGGCCAGGTCGGTACCGACCAGCGCCGGGTCGTAGGGCGCCACGGCCATGTCCCGCCCGGATCCGTCGAGCAGCAACGCCGGCCCGAACCCGAAGATCTGGCGGAACTGGTCGAACTCGGCCTGCGAGACGGTGCGCCCCGAAAGGAGGTGGGCGGCCAGGGCCCGCTCGCCGCCCAGGGTGTAGCCGATGTAGGACTGCAGGAAGCCGGCGGCGCTGCTGGCCCGCACCTCGAAGCGCTGGACCACGTCCCGCCGGCTCGATGCCACGGCCGACAGCTCGGCCAGGGTCAGCCCGGCGACCATGGCGGCGAACACCAGCACGGCCGCGAGGCGGGCCGGCCACCGTCGGCCGGGGCCCGTCAGACGGAGACCGCGTCGGGGGACGGTCCGTCTCCGCACCCTCCCAGTATCGACGAGCGGGCCGCGAAACTAAATACTGAACGGCCGGTTGTTATGCGGTGATGGTGACCGTCGGGGCGCCTACGCGGCTAATGCCCTCAGGGTTGCACCAGGGAGAATTGGAGGGCCATGTCCTCGTCGACCCGGGCGTCGAGCACCCGGCCGTCGAGGGCCGGCGCCACCTCGTCGTCGACGAACACCCGCCATCCGGCCTGCTCTATGACCTCGTCGCCGTCCTGGGGCCGGTCGGAGATGGTGATGCCGAGCACCGGCGCGGAGGTGTCGCCCCGGTCGGGGGCGATCCTCAGGCCGGCCCCGGGACGGTCCCCGAGTAGATGCTCCATCGCCTGTGCGGCGTTCTCGGTGACGCTCAGCATTGGTGGCCGCTCCTTTGCGTATCCTCGGAGCCCGCGCGCTACCCGGCCCGGCAGCCCCCAAACACCCCAGGAGACCCCGGCCCCGCAGCCGGCGGGGCTAGAATGGAGTCCGGTTGGGGAGTAGTTCCTCGCCGGGACGTCGACATGCTGGCGCGATGAGCGTCCGGCCCCCGGGCCCTTCGAGGGTGAACGAGACCATCCGTTCGAGCCACATTGTCGTGGCCGGGCGGTGGTTCGCACCCCGCCCGGCGAGGAGGAGTCGGAACCGGCGTGAACCCGTATATCGCCCTGGTGTGCTTCCCGGTGATCTTCGTCGGCGAGCTACCGGACAAGACCATGTTCGCCAGCCTGGTGATGGCCACCCGCGGGCGCCCGGCCCAGGTGTGGCTGGGCGCGGCCGGGGCGTTCCTCGCCCACGTGGCCATCGCGGTGACCGTGGGCGTGGCCCTCTTCCGGGTCCTCCCCCACCGGGTGGTCGACGCAGTGGTGGCCGCCATGTTCCTGGCCGGGGCCGCCTACGCCGGGTGGTCGGCCCGCTCCGGCGCCGAAGAGGAGGAGGAGACGGTCGGACGCCTGCCGTCGTCGCGCCACGTGACGCTGTCGGCCTTCGCCGTCATCTTCGCCGCCGAATGGGGCGATCTGACGCAGATCCTGACCGCCAACCTGGCCGCCCGGTACGGCTCGCCGCTGTCGGTGGGGGTGGGGGCGGTGGCCGCCCTGTGGGCGGTGGCGGCGGTGGCCGTAACCGGGGGCAGCGCCCTCCTGCGCTTCGTCAGCGTGCGCCGGCTCAGGCAGGTGACGGCGGTGATCCTGGTGGGGCTGTCCGCCTACGCGGCCTGGTCCGCGGCCGGCGGGTGAGCGTCGGCGGGCTGGCCGACCCGATGGCCGGCTAGTTGGTCTCGATGGTGAAACCGGCGGCCCGCAGGCGGTCGGCCAGCACCGTGCCGATGCCCGTCGCCGGGGTCAGGACTCCGGCCCGGTCGGGCAGCCGGTCCCCCTCGAGCGCCAGGGCCAGGGCGCTCTCGGCGAACATCACCGCGGTCGCCTTGTAGCCGGGATCGCCCTCGGCGGCGATCACGGCTCGCACCCGGCCGCCCCCGGAGGTGACGGCGTGCAGCTCGCTGCGGAATCGGCCGCTGTCCATGGTCTTCTGGCTCGGCCCCTCCCCGGGTGCGGGCAGCACCCGGTCGAGCACCAGGCGGGCCGGGGGGAACGACATGGCGGCCACCATGGCGGCGACCCCGCCGGTGACTCCAGCGGCCATGGCCGCTCCCACCGGGCTCGACCCGAACGCCATCACCTCCCGGTAGCGGAAGAACCGCCCGTAGGCCCAGCCGGTGAGGGCGTTGCTGCGGCGCACGATCCGGGTGTTGTACGGGGCCATGACGAAAGGAGCGACCCACTCCCCGAGAAGCGGATCCCGCCGGGGGGCGAAGAGGTCCGGCTCGTCCTTGAGCCGGGGCTCGGCGTCGCGCTGCGGGCTGAGGGCGTAGGGGTCCGACACCACCTGGCGCAGCCGGGCGTCCCGGCGCACGGTGTCGACCTGGTTGCGCAGCGAGTCGATGGTTCCGCCGCTGACGCCGCCCCGGCCCCAGGCCTTGAGGACGGTGTCGGTGAGCTCGCCGGCACCATCGGCGGCAGCCTTTTCGTGCAGCAGCAGCACCCCGAGATCGGACGGCACCGAGTCGTAGCCGCAGGAGTGCACGATGCGGGCGCCGCTGTCCGAAGCGACCGCGTGGAGGGAGTCGGCGCTCTCCTTCACGAACAGCACCTCACCGGTGAGGTCGGCGTAGTGGGTGCCGGCGGCGGCGCAGGCGGCCACCAGGTCCCGGCCGTAGCGGGCGTAGGGCCCCACCGTCGTGGCCACCGCGGTGGCCGAGCGGGCCAGGCTGTCGAGGGCCCCCCGATCGGCCGAGTCGGCCACCACCACGCCCCAGGGGTCGGCCGCCGGGCCGAGCTCGGCCCGCAGCGACTCCAGCTTGGCCCGGGACCGTCCGCCGAGGGCGATGCGGGTCCCTCCCGGGGCGCAGGCCGCCAGGTAGCGGGCCGTCAGCCGGCCCACGAAGCCGGTGGCGCCGTAGAGGACCAGGTCGTACTCCCGTTCGGACATGCCCGGAAGACTAGATGGGAGCGGAGGCGGCCTCGGGGGTGAAGCGCACCGGGAAGCGGCGCGGCCCGGCGATGAACGTGGACGGCAGCCGCTCGATCGGGCCGGCGGGCTCGAGGCCGGTCATCCGGGTGGCTATCTGGCGCAGCAGGGCGGCGGTCTCCAACCGGGCGAAGTGGGCGCCCAGGCACATGTGCGGTCCGCCGCCGCCGAAGGCCAGGTGGTGGTTGGGGGTACGGGCCAGGTCCAGACGGTCGGGGTCGGCGAAGACGGCGGGGTCCCGGTTGGCCGAGCCGTAGAACACCACCACCTTGTCCCCTTCGGCGATGGACTGGCCGCCGAGGACGGTGGCCGCCCGGGCGGTGCGGCGCATGTGCACCACCGGGCTGACCCAGCGCAGGAGCTCCTCGACCGCCGCCGCCACCAGGCCGGGTTCGGCCCGCAGCCGGGCCATCTGGTCGGGTTGGTCGATCAG
>JAKAXN010000224.1 GCA_021816565.1 Actinomycetes bacterium | reverse complement strand
ACCAGCCGGCGTACCCGGCGAAGATCCGTACCTGCCGGAAAGCCAGTCCCACCAGGCCCGGATCGAGGTCCAGGTCCAGGGTTCCGACCTCCGGAGTCACCGGGGTGAAGCCCTCCACCACGGCCGAGGCGTCCGGCCTCTCCGGCCGGGCCAGGCAGATCACCGACTGGTGCTGCACCGGGCCCCCGACGAAGAGCACCGCCGGGGCGCTGGCCAGGTCCTCCCACGGCTCCAGCGGCACCCCCACCTCCGTATCCGACGGCCGGTTGAGCACCAGCCCGAGGGCCCCCTCCTCGCTGTAGGCCAGGACCATCACCACCGTCCGGTCGAAGTTGGGGTCGGGCAGCAGCGGGTTGGCCACCAGGAGCCGACCGGGCCGGATCACCTGGGGGCCCAACCGGTCAGCCACGTGCCGTCCCCGTCTTCGAGTGTGTGCACCGCCTCGGGACTCTCACGGAACTAGCTTGCCATCCATGCGAGCTGTGACGGTTCTGCCCCTCAAGGAAGGCACGGTCGATCTGACCGACCTGCCCGAACCCCCCGACACGGACGGGCCGGTGCTGGTCAAGACCCGGGCCGTCGGGGTGTGCGGCACCGACCTCGAGATCATCGGCGGCGAGTACGGCTGGGCCCCGCCCGGCGAGGAGCGACTGGCCATCGGCCACGAGTCGCTGGGCGAGGTGCTCGAAGCGCCCGACGGGTCGGGACTGTCCGCCGGCGACCTGGTGGTGGCCATCGTCCGGAGGCCGGACCCGGTCCCCTGCTCGAACTGCGCGGCGGGCGAGTGGGACATGTGCCGCAACGGCAAGTACACCGAGTGGGGCATCAAGGAGCACCACGGCTACGCCCGGGAGCGCTACCGGATCACATCGGATTTCGTGGTGAAGGTGGACTCCCGGCTCGGCAACCTGGGCGTGCTGCTCGAGCCGACGACGGTGGTGGCCAAGGCGTGGGACCACATCGAGCGGATCGGCGCCCGGGCCGAGTGGAAGCCCCGCACGGTGCTGGTGACCGGTGCCGGGCCCATCGGGCTCCTGGCCGCCCTGCTCGGGGTGCAGCGGGGCATGGAGGTCCACGTCCTGGACCAGGTGACCGACGGGCCCAAGCCGGAGCTGGTCGCCGCCCTCGGGGCCCACTACCACCACGGTTCGGTCGCCGACGTCGGCGTGGAGGCCGACGTGGCCATCGAGTGCACCGGGGTGGGACCGCTCATCTTCGATGTCATGGATCACGCCGGGGCCAACGGGATCGTCTGCCTGACCGGGGTGTCCTCGGGGGGGCGGGACATCCCCGTCGACGTCGGCCTGCTGAACCGGCGCATGGTCCTCGAGAACGACGTGGTGTTCGGCTCGGTCAACGCCAACCGCCGCCACTACGAGGCGGGGGCCAAGGCCCTGGCCGACGCCGACCTGGACTGGCTCGGCAAGGTCATCAGCCGCCGGGTGCCCCTGGGCGACTGGCGCAGCGCCTACGAGCGGCGGCCCGGGGACGTGAAGGTCGTCCTGGAGTTCGATCCGGGCGGGGGTGCTTGACCATCCGCCCGTGGCGGGCGCCGACCCGGCGGCCGCCCGCCGTGGTGGTCCCTCCCGACCCCATGCCACCCAGGCAGGGGCTGCGTCCGCTCAAGCGGTGGCGCTATGTCGGCGTGTTCGGCGCCGACGTGATGCTCTGCGCCGGCGCGGCCCGGGTGGGCCCGGTCCCGCAGTCGTTCTGGGCGCTGTGGGACCGCCGTTCCGGTGCCCTCGACACCGAGACCCGACCCGGCGGGTCCCGGCGGATCTCGGTCACCGAGCACGCGCTGGCGGTGCGGTCCGGTCCCATCCGCCTGGAGCTGGCCCTCACCCCGGCGGGTGAGGCGGTGGAGGTGGTGAGCCCCCACGGCCGCTCCTACATCTGGACCAAGAAGCTGCCGGTGCGGGCCGACGGCCACCTGACCGTGGGGATGGAGGTCCGCCCGGTGTCGGCCCTCGGGCTGCTCGACGAGTCCGCCGGGTACCACGCCCGTGACACCGCCTGGGAGTGGTCCGCCGGGGTGGGGACGTCGGTGGACGGGTGGCCGGTGGTGTGGAACCTGGTGAGCGGCGTGCACGACGCCGAGACGATGAGCGAGCGCACCGTCTGGGTGGCCGGCCGGCCGGCCGAGGTCCCGGCGGTGCGCTTCGCCGCCGATCTGAGCGAGCTGTGGGGGGCGGACGGCACGCTGCTGCGCTTCGAGGAGGAGGCCCGCCGGTCCCGGCGGGAGAGCCTCGGGTTGATCAGCAGTGACTACCTGCAGCCGTTCGGCCGCTTCAGCGGCGTGCTCCCCGGCGGGGTGGAGCTGTCGGCGCACGACGGGGCGTTCGGCGTGATGGAGCGGCACCGGGCCAAGTGGTGACCGCCCGGCGCCGGCCCCCCCGGCGCTCCTGGCGGGACTGGTACGTGCCGGCGCTCACCGCCGGCGCCGCGGCGTTCTGCCTCGGACCCTCGCTGGTCGGCTCCCGGACCCTGATCTCGGTCAACTCGCTGACCAACTTCCTGCCGTGGGCGGCGGCCGGCAACGAAGCGGCCGGCCACGAGCTGTGCCAGTCCGACACCATCGACAGCGTCCTGCCGTCGGCCGCCTACATCCGCCACCAGATCTTCAGCGGGCACCTGCCCAACTGGCAGAGCCTGCAGTCGGGCGGGGGCCCGCTCGGATCCCTGCCCAACGCCGGCATGCTCGACCCGCTGTCCCTGCCGTACTGGATCCTGCCCCTGCGGTGGGCCCCGGCGTTCGTGATCCTCCTGACATGGGTGGCGGCCATAGGCGGCACCTACCTGTTCCTGCGCCGCCTGTCGGTGGGGAGACCGGCGGCCACGCTGGCCGGGTTCGTCTTCGCCACGTCCGGCTTCATGGTCATGTGGTCCAACTGGCCCCAGGCCCGGACCGCGGCTCTGATACCGGCGCTGTTCTGGGCCACCGACCGGGTGGCCACCCGCCGGCGGGCCTCCGACGTGGTGCTGCTGGGCGCGGCGGTGGCTTCGATGCTCTTCGGCGGCTTCCCCGAGATCACCGGGTTCGCCCTCTACGCGGCCGGCGGCTACTTCGTGGTGAGGGTCCTCCACCGCTACCGCCGGGACTGGTGGTCGGCGGCTGGGACGGCGGCCATGGCCGCCGGCGGCCTGATCCTGGGGGTGGCCCTCTCCGCGGTCCAGATGCTGCCGTTCCTGGACTTCTACACCACCAACAACCTCGCCTACCGGGACGGCCTGTCGTCGCGGGGACTGCCCCTGTCGGGGCTGATGACGCTGGTGGCCCCGGCCGCCAACGGCTTGTGCATCGTGGGCCGGGCGGTCCACGGCCCCACCGACCCGGTGGAGCTGGTGGCCTACGTGGGGGCGGCGGCGGTGGTGCTGGCCGTGATCGGCGCGGCGTTCGGGCTGCGGGCCCGCCGGGCGGCCCAGGCCGGGGTGCGGGGATTCCTCCTGGGGGCGGTGGTGCTGGCCGGCCTGGTGTGCTGGGTCAGCCCGGGGGCCCGCTCCGCCCTGTCGTCGCTGCCGGTCTTCTCCGGCAACTTCATAGGCCGCATCCGCTGCATCGTGGACTTCGCCCTGGCCGCGCTGGTCGGCTTCGGCTTCGACTGGCTGACAGCCGCCCGGCGCCCGGGGCCCGGCGGTACGGCCGGCCAGCCCGGGACCGGCGGTGCGGCCGGCCAGCCCGGGACCGGATCGGGCCCCGACTGGACCCGGCTCCTGTGGCCGGCATTCGTCTGCTCCGAGGCGGCCATCTTCGCTCTCGGGGTCGGCCGGTCCGGCTACCAGGCGGCTCTTACCGGTCACTACCTGGCGGCCTGGGACCGGGCCGTGCGGACGCCGCTGGCCCTCGTGGTGGCCACCGCCGTGGTGGCGGCAGGCACCGTCGCACTGGCCCGGCTGGGCGACCCGGTCAGCGCCCGGCGGGCCCGCACGATGGCGTTCCTGGTCATGCCGGTGCTGGTGGTGGCCCAGGGGGCGCAGTTCTTCCACGCCGTCATGCCCGGCGACGACCCGTCGGCCTTCTACCCCCGGACCGGGGACCACACGTTCCTGGCGTCGCACCTGGGCCACGACCGCTTCGCGTCCGCCGGCCTGACCCTCTACCCGGCCACCGCCTTCTACTACGGGCTGCGCAGCGCCACCGGCCACCAGTTCAACGATCCGCGCTGGAACACCCTCCTCACCACCGTCGACCCGCACGCCATGATGGGGCCGACCAACTCCGGGTTCGGCGGCGACATCAACTCCGGTGACATCTCCCGCCAGCCCATCCTCGACCAGATGGGCGTCCGCTACTTCGTGCTGCCCCCGACCGACGTGGCCGGGGTGCCCTCCCCCGCCGCCCCGGCCACCGGGACCATCAGCTCGGCCGCCGGGCCCATCAGCTGCAGCCTGCCGGGCGGCCCGCTGCGGGGGGTGGCGCTGCGGCTGGCCGCCCCGCTGCGTCCCCGGTCCCGCCTGGGCGGGGTGACCGTGGGGCTCAGCCTGAGCGGCCCGGGCTTCCGGCTGGGCTCCGGCGCGTACCTGACCGGCACGCTCCGCCCGGGGTCCACGGTCACCGTCCCGCTCGCCGGCGAGGACCTGCCGACCACCGGACCGTTCAGGGCCCGCCTGTCAGTGGCCGGGGCGTCGGGACCTCTGGTGGTGGCCGCCGCCGGAGCGGCCGCCGACTGCTCCGCCGTGCGACCCCGCGCCGACGGCCTGAAGCTGGTGTACGCCGGGGCCGGGGCCGTCGTCTACCGGAGGCTGGACGCCCTGCCCCGCATCCGCTGGGCGGCCACCGCCCGAACCGTGGCCGACCCCGCGGCGCAGCTCGAGGCGCTGGCCGCGGGCGTACCGGGGTCGTCGGTGCTGCTGTCGCGGCCGGCCCCTCCCGGCTCCGGCCGGCCGGCGGCCGTGACCGTCGGGCGGGATTCGGGCGACCGCATCTCGGCCACGGTCCGGGCGGCCGGGGCCGGCTACCTGGTGGTCGCCGACCCCATGCAGGTGCCCGGGTGGTCGGTGACCGTCAACGGCCACCCGGCCCGGCTGCGGGCCGCCGACTACGCCATGGTGGCCGTCCGGGTGCCGCCCGGCACTCACGAGGTCCGCTTCAGCTACTCCGCCCCGGGTCAGGCCACCGGGGCGGCGGTAACCGGAGTGGGGCTGCTGGCCTCCGCCGCGCTGCTGTGGTCCGGCCGGCAAAGGCGGGGCCGGCCGCGCCCGGCGCACGCCCCCCGGCGGCGGGGCCGGTTCTAGCCCCGGTCGAGGGCCTGGCGGATGGCGGCCACGCCGTCGGCGACGGCCTCGGGGCCGCCCCCGTCGAGCAGCAGGCGCATCAGCGCCGAAGCCACCACCACCCCGTCGGACTCCCGGGCGGCGGCCACGGCCTGCTCGGGACCCGACACCCCGAAGCCCATGATCACCGGCCGGTCCGTGACCCCCTTGAGCCGCTTGGCCAGCACCGAGGCCGACGACGAGACGGCGGCCCGTTCGCCGGTGACGCCCATCAGGTTGACCCCGTAGACGAAGCCCCGGGACCGCTCGCAGATCCGGGCCAGCCGCTCGTCGGGGGTGACCGGGGCGGCCAGCAGCACCGTCTCCACCCCGCCGGCGGCGGCGTCGGCCTCCCAACCGGCGGACTCCTCGAGGGGGATGTCGGGGATGATGGCGCCGCGCACCCCGGCGTCGGTGAGCATCCGGGCGAAACGGGCGTGGCCGGCCCGGAACACCACGTTGTAGTAGGTCATGGCGACCATCGGCACCGGTACGTCCACCCGGGCCAGATCGTCGAGGATGGACGCCGGGTTGGCGCCGAGGGCCAGGGCCCGGCTGGACGCCTCCTGGATGGTGGCCCCGTCCATCACCGGGTCGGAGAACGGGATGCCGATCTCCACCAGGTCGGCACCGGCCGACACCATGGCCTGCAGGACCTGCAGCCAGTCCGGTCCCAGCCCGCCGGTCACGTAGGTGACCAGGATCTTGCGACCCGACTCCCGCACGGCCCTCAGGTGGGGCTCGACCTCGACGCCTCTCATCGCATCAACCTCATCACGGTCTCGGCGTCCTTGTCACCCCGGCCCGACAGCGTCATCATCACGGTGGTCCCGGCCGGCACCTCCCCGCTGCGGGCGGCCCGGGCCAGCCAGGCCAGGGCGTGGGCCGGCTCCAGGGCCGGGATGATGCCCTCGGTGCGCGACAGCAGCTTCAGCGCGTCGAGCACCTCGTCATCGGAGGCGGTCACGTAGCGGGCCCGGCCGGCGTCGGACAGGTAGGCGTGCTCGGGTCCGATACCGGGGTAGTCCAGGCCGGCCGAGATGGACTCGGCCTCCAGGATCTGACCCCACTCGTCCTGCAGCAGGTAGGAACGCATGCCGTGCAGCACCCCGGGGATCCCGTGCCCCACGGCCGAGCCGCCGGCGGCCTCCACCCCCACCAGGTCCGCCCCGGTTTCGACGAAGCCGGCGAAGGTCCCCGCGGCGTTGGATCCGCCGCCGACGCAGGCCAGCACCAGGTCGGGGTCGGCGCCGCCGAGGATGGCCCGGCACTGCTCCCGGGCCTCGTTGCCCACCACGCTCTGCAGCTCGCGGACCAGCCACGGGTACGGGTGGGGGCCCATGACCGAGCCGAGGCAGTAGTGGGTGCTCTCGACGGTCGCCACCCAGTCGCGCAGAGCCTCGTTGACGGCGTCCTTCAGGGTCCGGCTACCGGAGCGGACGGGGATCACCTCGGCGCCGAGGAGCTTCATCCGGAACACGTTGAGCTCCTGGCGCTCGGTGTCCACCTCACCCATGTACACCACGCACTCCAACCCGAACAGGGCGGCCGCGGTGGCAGTGGCCACCCCGTGCTGGCCGGCGCCGGTCTCGGCCACCATCCGGGTCTTGCCCATCTCCAGGGTCAGGAGCCCCTGGCCCAGGACGTTGTTGATCTTGTGCGAGCCGGTGTGGGTGAGGTCCTCCCGCTTGAGCAGCACCCTGACGCCCAGCTCCTCCGACAGCCGGCGGGCCTCGGTGACCGGGGTGGGGCGCCCGGCGTAGTCGCGCAGCAGCGCGTCCAGGCGGCCGCGGAAGCCCGGATCGGACCAGGCGGTGCGGAAGGCCTGCTCCAGCTCCAGGCAGGCCGGCACCAGGGCCTCGGGAAGGTAGCGGCCGCCGAACTCGCCGAACCTGCCGGTCGAGCCGGGATCACCCATGCGGACGGTGGAACTCACTGGTCCTCCTGCCAGTCGTAGAGCCCGGCGCCCGGACCGTCCTCTGGTGGGGGGAGGTCACGGGGTCCCGACTCTTCTCGTCTATCGAAAGCGGCCCGGGCCGCGGAGATGAACTCCCGCAGCCTGATCGGGTCCTTGAGCCCCGGGGAGCGCTCCACCCCCGAGGCCACGTCCACCCCCCAGCACCCGGTGTGCTCGATGGCCGCCGCCACGTTGCCCGGGTGCAGGCCGCCGGCCACGATCACCCGCTGGCCGGCGGGCACCTCGGCGGCCAG
>JAKAXN010000223.1 GCA_021816565.1 Actinomycetes bacterium | reverse complement strand
CCCCGATGCAGTGGGCCCCGGACCGCAACGCCGGCTTCAGCGCCGCCGACTTCGCCCAGCTGTACCTGCCGCCGCTGATGGACCCCGTCTACGGCTACCAGGCGGTCAACGTCGAGGCCCAGATGCGAAACCCCAGTTCCTTCCTGCACTGGATGAAGCGCATGCTGGAGGTCCGCAAGCAGCACCCCGTGTTCGGTACGGGCAGTTTCGAGGTCATAACCCTGGACAACCCGTCGGTGCTCGCCTACGTCCGCACCCTCCGCGAGGAGGAACGACCGGAGGTGGGCGAGGGGGAGATCCGCAAGACCGGCCCGGACATCGTGCTGTGCGTGTGCAACCTGTCCAAGCTGGCCCAGCCGGCGGAGCTACCCCTGCAGAAATGGGAGGGCAAGGTGCCGATCGAGCTGATGGGGCGGGTGCCGTTCCCCCGGGTGGGGGAACTGCCGTATTTCATCACCCTGGCGCCGTACAGCTTCTACTGGTTCGAGCTGGTCGACCCCCCGGGAGCCGAGTGATGCTCTCCGAGTGGCCGTCGGAGCTGACCGCCGCCATTCCCGGCTACCTGGCCGGCCAGCGCTGGTTCTCCGGCGCGGAGGCGCCCCCCGCTGATGAGGTGGCCGTGTCGTCGAGCCGCCGGCTGTGGTCGGACGGGGCGGACCACGAGCTGTGGCAGCTGCTGGTGGACGTGGCCGGGGACTGCTACCAGCTGATCCTCGGGGTGCGTCCGGCCGGCGAGGCCGCGGACTACCTGCACGGCCACGAGGGGGCGGTGCTCGGAGCTGCGGAGGGTGTCTACGCCTATGACGCCACGTTGGACTCCGAGCTCAACCGGGCCCTGCTGGAGGTCGTGTCGGGTGGCCGGGAGACGGCCGAGCGGGCCCGGCCCATGACCGCCGAGCAGTCGAACACCTCAGTGGTCTTCGACGACCGCCTGATCCTCAAGATCTTCCGTCGTCTGCGGGCCGGCCGCAACCCCGACGTCGAGGTCACCACCGCCCTGGCCGCGGCCGGCTTCACCCACGTGGCCGCCCCGATGGTGGAGTGGCGCGACGACACCTACGACCTGGCCTTCGGGCAGCAGTTCCTGGCCGGCGGTACCGACGGTTGGGCCCTGGCTCTCACCTCCCTGCGTGACCTGTACACCAACCCCGGGTGTGAGACCCCGGCCGATGCGGGAGGGGACTTCGGCGCCGAGGCCGGCAGGCTCGGCCTCGTCACCGCCGAGATGCACGTGGCCCTCCACGAGGTCTTCGGTCAGGCCGGGGCCGAGCAGGCGCGAGCCGGCTGGGGCGCCCTGCTGGAGGGCCTGCCGGGCCGCCTCGAGCACGCCGGTGGGCGGGCCGGAAAGGACCTGCTCGGCCCGGCGCAGCCCCTGCTGGAACGGCTGGGAGCCGTCGGTGACCCGGGCCCGGCGTTCCGGGTCCACGGGGACTACCACCTGGGTCAGGTGATGCGCACCGACCTTGGGTGGTTCGTGCTCGACTTCGAGGGCGAACCGGCGCGGCCGGTGGAGCAGCGCCTGGCGCCGGCATCGCCGGTCAAGGACATCACCGGCATGCTCCGGTCGTTCCACTACGCCTCGCGCCACGCCCTGGTGGAGCGGGCCGTGGCCGAATGGCCGGAGATGATGCCCACGGCCCGGGCGTGGGAGTCGCACAACCGTCAGGCTTTCCTCGACGGCTACCTGGGTCACCCCGAGGTGGCCGACCTGCTCCCCGATCCGGCCGCTTCGCCGGCGGTCATGGTCGCCTACGAGCTGGACAAAGCCCTGTACGAACTGGAGTACGAGCTTTCATTCCGCCCGAATTGGGTACCCATCCCTCTCGACGCCCTCGAGCGGCTCGTGGAAGGAGGCGGCGATGAAAAGTCAGGCGGTGACTGACCGGGAGGTCGAGCTGGTCGTGGCCGGTCGGCACTCCGACCCCCACCGCGTCCTGGGTTTCCATGACGGAGTGGTGCGGGCCTACCGGCCCGAGGCCACCGCCATGAGGGTGCTGAGCGCCACCGGCGAAGCGGTGGACATGAAGATGATCCACCCGGCCGGGTTGTTCGAGGCCCGCCTGGACCCGGCGGCCGCTGGCGACGGGGCGTCGCCGTCGTATCAGCTGGAGGCGCTCTACACCCGGGGCGGGTCCCAGTCGAGCTTCCGCTTCGACGACCCCTACCGCCTGTGGCCCACCCTCGGGGAGATGGATCTGTACCTCTTCGGTGAGGGCCGTCATCACCGGCTCTGGGAGGTGCTGGGGGCCCACTGCCGGGTCCATGACGGGCTCGAGGGGGTGGCGTTCGCCGTCTGGGCCCCCAACGCCAAGGCCGTGCGGGTGGTCGGTGACTGGAATCTGTGGGACGGGAGGGTGCACCCCATGCGGTCCCTCGGGTCGTCGGGGGTGTGGGAGCTCTTCGTCCCCGGGGCGGCCGCCGGGCAGAGGTACAAGTACGAGCTGGTCACCCCCGACGAGAGGGTGATCCTGAAGACCGACCCGATGGCCTTCTACATGGAGCAGCCGCCCGCCACCGCCAGCGTGGTCGTCGGCCAGCCTGAGCACCGCTGGGCGGACAGCGGGTGGATCGAGGAGCGGGCCGGCACCGACCTGTTGCACCGCCCGATGGCCGTCTATGAGATGCACCTCGGATCCTGGCGCTACACCGACGACACCGACGGCGGCCGGCGCCCCATGACCTATCGGGAACTGGCAGATGAGCTGCCGGGATACCTGGCAGACCTGGGATTCACCCACGTGGAGTTCCTGCCCCTGGCCGAGCACCCCTTCAGCGGTTCGTGGGGCTACCAGGTGTCCGGTTACTACGCTCCGACGTCGCGCTTCGGGACCCCCGACGACTTCAGGGCGCTGGTCGACGCCCTGCACGGTGCCGGGATAGGCGTGATCATGGACTGGGTTCCGGCCCACTTCCCCAAGGACGCTTTCGCCCTGGCCCGCTTCGACGGGACGGCGCTGTACGAGCACGCCGACCCGCGCCAGGGGGAGCATCCCGACTGGGGGACACTGATCTTCAACTTCGGCCGCAACGAGGTGCGCAACTTCCTGCTGGCCAACGCCCTGTACTGGATCGAGGAGTTCCACGTCGACGGGCTGCGGGTGGACGCCGTGGCGTCCATCCTGTACCTGGACTACTCCCGGGAGGCCGGAGAGTGGGTGCCGAACCGCTTCGGGGGCCGGGAGAACCTCGAGGCGGTCGCTTTCCTCAAAGAGGTGAACGAGGCGGTGTTCGGGCTCCACCCCGGGGCCACGGTCATCGCCGAGGAGTCCACCGCCTGGCCCGGTGTTTCCCGACCCACCTACCTGGGCGGACTCGGATTCGGCTTCAAGTGGAACATGGGCTGGATGCACGACACTCTCGACTACTTCTCCCACGATCCGATCCACCGCCGCTACCACCATGGCGAGCTGACCTTCGGGCTGATCTACGTCTGGTCGGAGAATTTCGTTCTGCCCCTCTCCCATGACGAGGTGGTGCACGGAAAGGGTTCGCTGCTCAACAAGATGCCCGGCGACCGCTGGCAGCAGCTGGCCAACCTGCGGGCTCTCTATGCCTGGATGTGGGCCCACCCGGGCAAGCAGCTGCTGTTCATGGGAGCCGAGCTGGCACCCGAGCAGGAGTGGAACGCCGAGCGGGAGCTCGACTGGTGGATTCTCGATCAGTGGGAATCCCACCGGGGGGTGCGCGACCTGCTCCGCCAGCTCAACCGCACCTACCGGGAGCTCCCGGCTCTGTGGGAGGCCGACGACACCCACGAGGGCTTCCAGTGGGTCGACGCCGACGACTCGGATCAGAGCGTCATATCGTTCCTCCGCCTGGCGGAGGGGGCGCAGGAGAGCTTCGACGGGGCGGTGCTGTGCGTGGCCAACCTGACACCGGTGCCCCGCTACGACTACCGCATCGGCCTGCCGGCCGGGGGCCGCTGGCGGGAGGTGCTCAACACCGACGCCGGGGAGTGGGGCGGATCGGGTGTCGGAAACCTGGGCGGCGTGGACGCCGAGCCCAGTCCCTGGCACGGCCGTCCCTTCTCGGCCGGGCTCACGCTGCCGCCTCTCGGCGTTCTGTGGCTGACCCCCGACGCCGCCGGCTGACCCCCGTCGCCGCCGGCTGACCCCCGCGGACGCTGGCTGACCCCCGACGCCGCCGGCTGACCATCTGGCCCGGCCGGGTACCGGCGGCCGGGTCGCTACCTGCGGTCAGGCGTGGGCGGCCAGCTCGCTGCGCAGGTCCTCGGCGGCCCGCTCGGGGGGCACCACGTTGATGAGCACTCCCGAGCCCATCTCGAACCCACCCCGGGTGGAGATCTTCGGCATGACGTGCACGTGCCAGTGGAAATCGGCCTTGGTGCGGAACGGCGCCGAGTGGAACATCAGGTTGTAGGCCACGTCGCCCAGGCGGGTGCGCAGTGAGGCCAGGGCCATCTGCACCGACCGGCCCATGGCCGCCAGATCGTCGTCGGTGGCAGCGTGGAGGTGGATCTCGTGCGAGCGGGGCAGGAGCATCATCTCGTAGGGGGTGCCGCTCCAGAACGGGCACAGCATGACCACCCGATCGTCGGCGTAGATGACCCGGTGTCCGGCCTCCAGCTCCGCCTCCATGACCGCGCACAGCAGGCAGTTGCCCTGGAAGCGGGCGAAGCCGGCCAGCTCGTTGGCCGCCTCCCCGGGGATGAAGGGCATGGTCAGCAACTGGCCGTGGGGATGCTCGATGGAGGCACCGGCCTCCCGGCCCGAGTTGACCACCGCCTGGCTGTAGCGCAGGCCCGCCACCTCGGAGTGCTCGAGCATCCGGTCCCGGATGGCGTACATGATCAGGGCCGAGTGATCGGCGCCCAGGTCGGCCCAGCTGACATTGTGGTCCGGGGACAGCACGACCACGTCGTGCACCCCGCTGGCCGGGGCCTGGGTGAACACCGGGCCGAGGTGGGAGACCACCATGGGGTCGTTGCCGCTGAACGCCGGGTACAGGTTGGGCACCACCCGGACCTCCCAGTTGCCGTCGGCGCCGATGCGCTCGATGACCGGGTTCAGGTTGGCGTCCTGGCCGGGGCAGAACGGGCAGGGTCGGAGGGGGTCGTCCTCCACCGGCAGGCGCCGCGGGAGGAAGTCGGACGGGCGCTGGGCCCGTTCACCGGCGATCACGACCCATCGGCCCGTCATTGGGTCGAGCCTGAGCTGGCTCACGTCAGAAAAAGGTAGCCGGTCCGCACGAGCACACCGCGACGCTACTCCCCGCTGGAGGCAATGGCGCGCGCCCACCGTTGCGACCGGAGATACGGGAAGGGATCGAAGAACCCGCCGCCGGTACGCTGGGCGTCGTGGGCCTCTACCTCGATCACGCTGCCGGCGGGCCCCTGCACCCGGCGGCCGGCGAGGCCATGATCGGCTGGCTCGGCGCGTCGTTCGGCAACCCCTCCGGGTCCCACCGGGTGGCCCGCCGGGCCCGCGCCGCGGTGGAGGAGGCCCGGGAGCGGGT
Organism: Actinomycetes bacterium; assembly: GCA_021816565.1. The sequence continues at coordinate 2,067 of JAKAXN010000223.1, read as the reverse complement.
GGCCGCCGGGCTCGGCGTCGGCCCCGGCGAGATCGTCTTCACCTCCGGAGGCACCGAGGCCGACAACCTGGGTGTCCTCGGCTCCCTGGCTGATCGCCCAGGGGCGGTGGTGGTCAGCGCCGTCGAGCACCCGGCGGTTCTGGAGGCGGCCCGGGCCAGCGGCCGGGAGGTCCGCACCGTCGGGGTCGGACCCGACGGGCTGATCGACCCCGACCGGATGCGCAGCCTGCTCGGAGCGGACGTGGCGGTGGTGTCGGTGCAGCTGGCCAACCACGAGACCGGCGTGATCCAGCCGTTGGCCCGCATAGCCAAGCTGGTGCGGCGCCTGTCGCCCGGGGCGGTGCTGCACACCGACGCCGTCCAGGCCGCACCTTGGATGGACCTGGCCCCGGTGGGGGCGCTGTGCGATCTGGTGTCGGTCAGCGCCCACAAGCTGGGTGGGCCTCAGGGGGCCGGAGCCCTGGCCGTCCGCTCCGGGGTGCGGATCGGGCCCACCGTCCACGGTGGCGGCCAGGAGCGCGAGCGGCGCAGTGGCACCCACAACGTGGCGGCCATCGTCGGCTTCGGTGCCGCCGTCGGGGCCCTGACCTCCGGGGACCGCCCGGCTCGCTGGGAGGCGGTGGCCCGGCGCCGGGACCGCCTGGCCGGCCGGCTCCTCGAAGCTGTCCCCGACGCCGTCGTCACCGCCACCGGCTCTCCCCGTGTCCCCGGCCACTGCCACCTCCGCTTCCCGGGGGTGGAGAGCGAGGCGCTGCTTTTCCTCCTCGACGAAGCCGGGGTCTGCGCGTCGGCCGGGGCGGCCTGCGCCAGCGGGGCCCTCGAGCCCAGCCCGGTGCTGATGGCCATGGGCGTGGACAAGATCGAAGCCGGATCCTGCCTGCGGCTCACGCTCGGTCCCACCACGACCGACGCCGACGTGGACCGGGCCGCCGACGTGGTCGTGAAGGCGGTCACCGACTTGAGGGGAGCCTGAGTGCGGGTTCTGATAGCCATGTCCGGCGGGGTGGACTCCTCAGTGGCTGCCGCCCTGGTGATCGAGGCCGGCCATCGGGCGGTGGGCGCCACCATGAAGCTCTGGGGCGGGCCCTCCGACAGCGGCTGCTGCTCGGTGGCCGACGTCGACGACGCCCGCCGGGTGGCCGACCAGCTCGGCATCAGCCACCACGTGTTCAACTTCTCCGATGAGTTCGAACGCCACGTGGTCGAGCCCTACGTGGCTGACCACGCCGCCGGCCGCACCCCGAACCCGTGCATCGAGTGCAACCGCCACCTGAAGTTCGACCGCTTCCTGGCCCGGGCCGTCCAACTGGGTTTCGACGCTGTGGCCACCGGCCACCACGCCCGGGTGGTGGCCGGGCCCGGCGGCGGGTGGTCCCTGCGGCGAGGGGCCGACCGGGCCAAGGACCAGTCCTACGTGTTGCACATGCTCCGCGGTGACCAGCTGGGCCGGGTGCTCCTCCCGGTGGGGGTCATGACCAAGGCCGACGTCCGGGCCCGGGCCGCCGAGCTGGGGCTCAGGACCGCCGCCAAGGCCGACAGCCAGGATGTGTGCTTCATCTCCCGCACCGGCGGACGGGAGGCGTTCCTCGGGGCGAGGATCCCCCTGAGGCCGGGCCGGGTGCTCGACGAGGAGGGACGCGACCTCGGTGGCGTGCCCGCCGTGGAGCTGGTCACGGTGGGTCAGCGCCGGGGCCTGGGCCCGGCTGTCGGGAGCCGCTACGTCGTCGGGGTGGACCCCGACGCCGCCGTGGTCCGCGTCGGACCGGTCGAGCAGCTGATGGTGGATGAGGTGGCCGTCACCGCCCCGACGTGGGTGGAGGACCCGCCCCGGCCCGGCGAGGAGCTCGACGTGCAGGTGAGCGCCCACGGCTCGCCGGTGGCGGGCCGCTGGGATCCCGACGGCCGGGTGGTGCTGGCGGAGCCCATCCGCCGGGTGGCGCCCGGCCAGAGCGTGGTGCTCTACCGCGGCGACGCCGTGGTGGGCGGCGGGGTGGCGGTCCCGGCCTGAGCCGCCCGGGTCCTTTCTGGGATGTCCCAGGTGGTGGGTATCTTCGCGGTGTGACCACC
>JAKAXN010000222.1 GCA_021816565.1 Actinomycetes bacterium | reverse complement strand
CTGGACACCCTGCCCATGGCCGCCATGACCGTCCTGCTCGCCCCCCTGTCGGGGGCGGTGGTGGGCCGCAGGGGCACCAGGCCCCCGCTGGTGGTGGCCGGCGTCTTCCTGGCCGCCAGCGGCCTGATGCTGACCCGGATCACCCCCACCACGCCGTTCTACTGGCTGTTCATCGCCTACACGTTCTTCGGCATCGGCTTCGGTGTGGTGAACGCGCCGATAACCAACTCGGCGGTTTCGGGGATGCCCAACAGCCAGGCCGGCGTGGCCGCCGCGGTGGCATCGACGAGCCGCCAGATCGGCCAGGCCATGGGGGTCGCGGTACTGGGGGCGCTGGCCACCGCGGCCCTGCACGGTCCGGCCGCTGCCGGGCTGGCCGCGGCCAGCCACCCCGGCTGGTGGGTGGTGGCCGCCTGCGGCGCGGTGGTCCTGGTGCTGGGGCTACTGACCAGCTCCCGGCGGGCCCTGGCCAGCGCCGAGCGGGTCGCCGCCACCTTCGACGACGGGACCACCCCCGGCCCCGACAGCTCCCGGCCGGGCCGCAGCGCGGCCGCCGCCGGGACGGTCGGCTGATGGTGACACCGGACGCCGCCGGCCGGCCGGCCGGCCCGGGTCCCCGCGCCGGGCGAGAGGTGAGCATCGAGTTCCCCGCCGGAGCGGACGAGGACCTGCTGGCCCAGATCCACACGGTGGTGAGCGCGGTGGTGGCCCGGGGCGGTGCCGTCGGCTGGCTGTCACCGCCGTCCCGGGCGGAGACCGACGCCTGGGTTACCTCCGTCGTGGACGGGGCCGCGACGGGTGAGTCGGCTCTCTGCGTGGCCCGGGTGGACGGGGTGGTGGCCGCCACCGGCACGTGGCACCGGGACCAGGCGCCGGTGTTCCGGCACCGGGCCGAGATCCGCAAGATCATGGCCCATCCCTCGTCGCGGGGACTGGGCCTGGGCCGGCGGGTCACCGGGGCGGTGGCCGACCACGCCCGGGCGGCGGGGATCGAGACCGTGCACCTGGGCGTCCGGGGCAACAACCACCTGGCCATCGCCGTCTACCGCGGGCTCGGCTTCACCGAATGGGGGCGGTTCCCGAACGTCATCGAGGTCGGCGATCTGCGCTTCGACGAGGTGCGCATGTACCTCCGCTTCCCGACCGGTGTCGAGGTCGTCAACCGGGGATCGCAACAGGTCGGACCCGGCAGCTCCCCGGCCCCGGCCGGCTGACCGCGAGCGGCCCCGCCGGCCCGGCCCGGGGCCGGTACGGTGGGACCGTGGAGCGGGCCATGGAGGGGTTCCATCTCGACGACGAGGGCGACTGGGTGGCCGAACTGGAGTGCGGCCACGGCCAGCACGTGCGCCACCGCCCGCCTTTCCAGATGCGGCCGTGGGTCGTCGAGGAGGAGGGCCGGCGGGGCCGGATCGGAGCGCCGCTCGACTGCCCCCTCTGCGACCGGGCCGAGATGCCCGAGAGCCTGGAGCCGGCCCGGACCGGCGACGTCTGGGACGAGCGGTCGATCCCGGCCGGCCTGCGCCGGGACCACCGGCTCGGGCCCCGGACGTGGGGTCGGCTGCACGTCCTGTCGGGGCGGCTGCGCTTCGTGCCCGACGCCGGGCCGTGGGCCACCGGGCCGGTGGATCTGGACGCCGGGTCGGCCCAGGCCATCCCCCCGCTGATGGCCCACCACGTGGAGACCCCCGGGCCGGTCTCCCTGCGCATCGACTTCTTCAAGGTGGCGCCACCCCCCGGGCCCGGCGCGGGCGGCGACAGCGGCAGCGATGACGGCGGGGACCCGGCCTGCTGGGCCCACATGGTCTGCGCCGCGTGCGGGGCCCTGGTGGACCGCCCGGGGGCCCACCGGCCCGGTTGCCCGCAGGCCGCCGCCGACCGCTCCTAGAGGATCGGCGGGAGCTGCTCGGCCAGGTCGGCGATGGTCCAGCGGTCCGGGCGCGATATCTCGGGCTCCTTGGCCCACCCGCCCATCGGGGCGACGGTCCCCCCGAAGCTGTAGAACACCCGACCGGTCACCGGGCAGCCGTCCCCGGCCAGCCAGGCCACCAGCGGCGAGATGTTGGCCGGATCCCACTCGTCGAAACGGGACGGGTCGTCGGGTGGGGCGACTATGTCCCCGAGGCCGGGCGTGGCCTCGGTGAGTCGGGTACGGGCGGCCGGGGCCACGGCGTTGACCCGGACCCCGTAGCGGCCGAGCTCCTCGGCGGCGATCACGGTGAGGGCGCCGATACCCGCCTTGGCCGCCCCGTAGTTGGCCTGGCCGGGGTTGCCGAGCAGGCCGGAGGTGGAGGAGGTGTTGATCACCGCAGCCTTGACCTCCCGGCCGGCCTTCGCCTGCTCCCTCCAGTAGCCGGCGGCGTGGCGGAGCGGGACGAAGTGGCCCTTCAGCACCACCCGCACGACGGTGTCCCACTCGTCCTCGCTCATGTTCACGATCAGCCGGTCGCGCAGGATGCCGGCGTTGTTGACCAGCACGTGCAGGTCACCGAAGGTGTCGACGGCGCTCCGGATGAGCCGGCGGCCGCCCTCCCAGTCGGAGACGTCGTCGCAGTTGGCGACGGCCTCACCGCCCATGGCCCTGATCTCGTCGACCACCTCGTTGGCCGGACCCGGTGAGGAGGCCCCGCCGTCGGGGCCGGCGCCGAGGTCGTTGACGACCACCTTCGCCCCCTCGGAGGCGAAGAGCAGGGCGTGCTCGCGCCCGATGCCTCGGGCTGCGCCCGTGATTATCGCCACCCTGCCGTCGAGATAGCCCATCAGAAGATCATGTCATCCAGCGCCGCCTCCATGGCGGAGACCACCCGGGCCTCCGAGCCCGGGCCCAGGGCCCGGGCCGCGCCGATCAGGTCCGGCGGCGGCCCCGGCGCGGGCGCCGCACCGGCGGGGTCGACCGCCCGCCGGCCCTGCGCCGACAGCAGCGACACCCACAAGCCGGGCTCCCAGCGCAGGAGCGCCGCCGTCTGGAACAGCGCGGCCCGGCGGGTGCGCCGCTGCGACACGCCCACGACCTTGGCGCCGCCCATCTCGACCTCCCCCGGGCCCACTCCGGCGAAGCAGACCAACGGGGACCAGCGGGTGGGTCGCATCGCTCCCCGCCAGACGCTGGGGTCCTCCCCCCCGGTCACCCCGGACGAGCGCAGCACGCCCGCCCACAGGTCCCCGACCCACCAGGCGGCCCGGCCCACGTCGTCGTCCCACAGGGGGTCACCGGCCGGCAGCACGAAGTCCACCCACACCGACAGGCCGGGCCCGACCAGCACCGCGCCCCCTCCGCTGTGGCGCCGGGCCAGGCCCAGGCCGGCCCGGCGCAGGGCCTCCTGGTCGAACCACTGCTCGGGCTCGTGGCTGCCGAGCACCACGGCCGGGCGGTCGGCGACGACCATGCGGGCGATGCGTCCCAGCGGCTCGGCGCGCAGGGCCGCGGCCGACGCGGCGTGAAGCTCACCGGCCGGGCCGGTGACCCGCTCCACCCTCCAGGCAGGACCGCTCAAGCGCTCAGGCGCTCAGGCTGCCGGACGCGGTCCGGCCCAGGTAGGTCTCCCACTCCGAGCGGATGCGGCCGCTGGCCACCAGGATGAAGGTCCTCTGGCGCGGGACCACCGGGGCCCGGCGCAGGCGCATGGTGGTGTCCTCGAGCATGTGGTCCCGCTTGCGGGCGTTGCAGGGGCGGCAGGAAGCCACCACGTTGTCCCACGCGTGGAGGCCTCCCCGGCTGCGGGGGATGACGTGGTCGATGTTCTCCGCAGCCGCCCCGCAGTACTGGCAGAGATGCCCGTCCCGGGCGAACACGGCCCGCCGGTTGAGGGCGATCCGGGCCTGGTAGGGCACCTTCACGAAGTGGCGGAGGCGAACCACCGACGGCTCGGGGAGGGCCAGCCTCTCGGAGCGGAACACCCGGTCGGTGGGATGGAGCAGTTCGGCCTTCTCGTCGAGCAGGAGCATCAGGGCCCGCCTGGTCGGCACGACGCAGAGCGGTTCGTAGGTGGCGTTGAGCACAAGAGCCTGTGTCACCGCCACCCCGCCTGTTATCGGGCCGGTCGGCGTCGCCCGCCGGCGACTGGCTCGAGTGGACGGTCCGCTGGTGACAGCAACGGCACATCCTGACGTTACCGCGACGGGCGGCCCATGCGGCGGCACCAGGCCAGGTACCGGACCAGCTCCTCGGCGTCGAGGTGGCCGCCTGAGCCGTACATGGTCTCGGTGCGGAACCTGACGTAGTCCGCCGACGGGACCGGTAGGGGGGGCCAGCGGCGCCACCACCGGGGCGGGACCAGTTTCAGGGCCACCGGCCAGAGGCCCGGACGCCTCAGCACCGCACCCGCCAGCGCCAGCCATTTCAGAGGGCGGCCCGCCGGCGGCGGGGACTGCGGGCGGGGACCGGCGGTCACGCCGCCTGCTTCCACGCCAGGGCGGCCGCCCCCACCAGGGGGGCGTCGGGCCCGAGCGGGCTGGGCCCGATCCGGCACCGGGACGAGTACGGAAGGCGGGCGGTGGCGGCCAGCTCGTCGCGGGCGGCCCGGAAGAACGGTGCGCCGAAGCCCAGGGCCACCGACCCGGCCACCGAGGCCACGTCCAGGTCCAGCAGGTTGGCCACCGTGCCCACGGCCCGGCCGACCAGACGGCCGGTCCTCTCCACCAGGCCGGGCCCGGCTTCGGCGGCCGGCCGGCCGCTGATGGCCGCCAGTGCCGTCCCCGACGCCTCGGCCTCCAGGCACCCCCGGGCCCCGCAGCGGCAGCGCCGCCCCCCCGGGACCACCGTGACGTGCCCGATGTGACCGGCGTTGCCGGTCCGTCCCGATACCAGCCGGCCGTCCAGCACGATCCCGCCTCCGACGCCGGTGGACACCACCATGGCCAGGTAGTCGGCCGCCCCCACCGCCCCACCCTTCCATCCCTCGCCGAGGGCCAGGGCCCGGGCGTCGTTGTCCACCGCGGTCGGGACCGAGGTGAGGGCCGCCAGCCGGGACCGCAGCGGGAACCGCCTCCAGGCCGGTATGTGCAGCGGCGACACCGAGTCGCCGCCCTCCATCGGCCCGCCGCACCCGGCTCCGCACGCCTCCACCGGTCCGGACTGCACGGCCTGCTCGACCAGCCCGGCCACCACCGACCACACCTGGTCGGCCGATGCGGAAGCGGCCGGCGGGGTCGGGGCGGAGGCCCGCCAGGTGATGGTCCCGGCCCGGTCGACCCGGGCCACCGCCATCTTGGTCCCGCCGATGTCGACGGCCAGCACCTCTGAAGATTGCATCGGGGGGCAGGGTACGCTACGCAGCGGGACCCGTTCCGGAGGAAGTGATGGCGCGACAACCAGCGGCTCAGGCCACCTCCTCCGACACGTTCGCCTCCATTTTCGACGCCATCGTCACCAATGTGTCGCGGGTCATCCACGGCAAGGAGGAGCCGATCCGCCTGGCCCTGGTCTGCCTGGTCTCGGAGGGGCATCTCCTGCTCGAGGACGTACCCGGGGTGGGCAAGACGACCCTGGCCAAGGCCCTGGCCCGCTCGCTGGACCTCGACTGCCGACGGATCCAGTTCACCCCCGACCTCCTTCCGTCGGACGTGACCGGCACGAGCGTCTACGACCGGGCCAGCGGGTCGTTCTCGTTCCGCCCGGGACCGGTCTTCGCCAACGTGGTGATCGGCGACGAGATCAACCGGGCCTCCCCCAAGACCCAGTCGGCCCTGCTCGAGGCCATGCAGGAGCGCCAGGTCACGATCGACAACGTGACCCACCGTCTCCCCTCCCCCTTCCTGGTCATCGGCACCCAGAACCCGGTGGAGCACGAGGGCACCTACCCGCTGCCCGAGAGCCAGCTGGACCGGTTCCTCATGCGTATCCGCATGGGCTACCCGGACCGCGCGGCCGAGCTGACCATGCTCGGCTCCGAGACGGCCGAGGACGTCGACGACCTGCCCACCGTGGCCGCCGCCGGGGCGGTACCGGCCATGGTGCGCGCCGCCCGGGCCGTGCACACCGCACCGGCGCTGCGGGGCTACGTGGTCGACCTGGCCGCCGCCACCCGCAACCACCCGGCGCTGCAGCTGGGGATGTCCCCCCGGGCCACCCTGGCCCTGCAGGGGGCGGCCCGGGCCCTCGCCGCCGCGGAAGGGCGCGACTACGCCATACCCGACGACGTCAAGGCCCTGTTCGTCCCGGTCGTCGAGCACCGGATGGTCCTCTCCCCCGAGGCGGTGGTCAGCGGGGTGGAGCTGCGGGAGGTGCTGGCCGACATCCTGAGGAGCGTCCCGGTGCCCTCCGGTCGCTCGGGAGGATGACGAGCCGGTCCCGGGGGCTCACGGCCCGCGGCCGGGTCGTGGCCGGGGCCGCCGCGGTCATGGCCCTGGCCGCCTACGTCTTCGGGGTCCAGGAGCTCTACTGCCTGGCGGCCGCCGCCGCGGTCCTGGTGGTCGTGGCCCGGGCATGGGTCCAGACCCGCCGCTGGGAGGTCGAGGTCACCCGCCAGGTCCACCCGGCCCGGGTGCCGGCCGGATCCGACGCCCGGGTGGAGCTGACGGTGCGCAACAGCGGGTCCCGACCGACCCCGCCCCTGCAGGCCCGGGACGCCTTCGACGGCGGTCGGCGCTGGGCCCGCTTCGCCATCGCCCCGCTCGGCCCCGGCGAGACCCGGGCCAGCTCGTACCGCCTGCCGTCCGGTCGGCGGGGGGTGTACCACCTCGGCCCGCTGGAGCTGCAGCTGGCGGACCCCTTCGGCCTGGCCTGCGTCACCCGCCGCACCGCGCCCGACACCTCGCTGACCGTGCACCCCCGCTACGAGATGGTGCCGATCCGGGCCGCTTCATCGCATCGAGACGACGACCGGCGGCCCGTGCGCTCCCGGATCGGCGATGCCGGCACCGAGTTCTACATGCTGCGCGAGTACGTCCCCGGTGACGACCTGCGCCGGGTGCACTGGCCGTCCACCGCCCGGCTCGACGACCTGGTCATCCGCCAGCCGGAGGGAGCCCGGCGGGGTCGGGTGACGGTAGTGGCCGACACCCGGGCCACGGTCCACGACTCCGAGTCGCTGGAGGCGCTGCTGTCGGGCGCGGCCGGCCTGGCGGTGTCGGGCCTGCACGCCGGGCTCCAGGTGAGGGTGGTGACCACCGACGGCTTCGACTCGGGCCACCGCTCGGGCCGGGTGGCCGGCGTGGCCCTCCTGGACGGACTGGCCACCGCCGAGGCCCACCCGCCGGCACCCGGGGCCCCACCTTTCCGGGTGGCCGGGCGGGCCGACCCGGTGATCCTCCTCACCACGGACCGCTCCACCGGGGCCGATGTGGAGTCGGCGGTCCGGCTGGGCGGCCCCAACGGCACCACGGTGGTGTTCTTCGGGACCGGGCCGGGGTCGGTCCCCCGCGGCCCGGATGCCGGCTGGCGGGGGATCCGGGTGCCGGCGGGTGGATCGTTCCGCGCCGCCTGGGCCGCGGCCGAGGGCGCCCGGTGCTGACCGATTCGGGCCGCCGGGGCCCGGCCCCGGGCACCGGGGCCGACGCCGCGGCGGCCCGCGAGGGTTCGCCCCCGGGTGGGGGTGGGGTGGGCGGTGGAGGATCCGGATGGAGCGGTG
>JAKAXN010000221.1 GCA_021816565.1 Actinomycetes bacterium | reverse complement strand
CGACCGCGGCCCCCCGGGTCTTTAGACTCTGTCCCATGACCGATCCCCAAGAGCGGACCCCTGGCCCCGACGACACGGCCGCGTTCCAGCGCTTCTACGGAACCGGTCCGGGCGAGGAACGCAGCCGCAGCGTGCTGTACCGCATCCTCGTCGGCTGGTGGCGCGACCGGCGGTGACGGCGCGCCCGGCGCGCCGGCCCAGATGACCACCGGGGAGGTGACCCCCTCCGGTTCGGGGGACCAGTCGGTCGTGGAGCGCCTGGCCGAGGCGGTCATGCCCGACAGCCGCCGGCTCAGCGGCCCCGAGCTGGCCAGCGAGTCCGGGGTGGACCTGGAGCTGGCCCGCCGGCTGCGCCGGGCCATGGGGCTGCCCGACGCGCCCCTCGGCGAGGACGCCTACCTCGACGCCGACGTCGAGGCCCTGCGCCGGGTACGGCACCTGGTGGAGACCGGCCGCCTGGACAACGCCGACCTGCTCCACATGGCCCGCACCCTGGGCCTGGCGGCGGCCCGGATGGCGGACGCGGTCATCGGCTTCTGGACCGACCGGCTGGCCGAGACCGGCGACGAACTGCTCGACCGGGAGCGCATCGACGAGCTCGAGAAGGTCGTCGGATACCTCTTCAGGCGTCACCTCCTGGACTCCGCCACCCGCCAGGCCGGCTGGATCAACAGCAATGAGGAAGGCCCGGTGGTGGCCGTGGGCTTCGCCGATCTGGTCGGCTTCACCTCGCTCAGCGAGCAGCTGAGCGACCGGGAGACGGCCGAGCTGATCGAGCGCTTCGAGGTGCTGGCCACCGACCAGGTGGTCGGTAGCGGCGGCCGGGTCATCAAGATGATCGGCGACGAGGTCATGTTCAGCTCGGAGGTGGACCAGGTTGGGGAGATCGCCCTCTCGCTGGCCGAGACCTTCGACTCTCCCGACCTCCCCTCGGTGCGCGTCGGCGTGGCGTCGGGGTCGGTGGTCTCCCAGGGCGGTGACCTGTTCGGCCCGGTCGTCAACCTGGCCTCCCGGGCCACCATCGCGGCCCGCCCGGGATCGGTGCTGATATCGCCGTCGCTCGCCGAGGTACTGCGCGACGATCCCCGCTACGCGGTGCAGGCCATCCGGGCCCACCGGCTCAAGGGCATCGGCTTCGTCCGGCTGGCCGTGCTGCGCCGGGCCCACGCCACCAGCTGACCGCCGCCCCACCGGGCTGCCCGTTTCTCCGGATTCTCCCGAACGTGTGGCGTCGGTCACCGGTACTAGAAGGAAAACCGGACCAAACCGCCGAAATAGGACCCGTCCGAATAGAGGCGGCCGTGTGGCCGCCACGTGCTCACGAGTTCCGGGGGGAGCGCTTAGTGCTCAGGCGGCGACAGGTCAAGTGGTTGGCCGGAGGTTTGTCGGCGACACTGGCGGCGACGGGAGCGACCATGATGGGCGCCGCTCCGAGAGCCCACGCCGACCCCTCCCCGGGTCAGGGTGCGGCCTCGGCCCAGGCCCTGGCCGTGGCCCCCCACGACGGTTCCCTGGCGGTGGGCGTGGTCCTCGGCGAGGCCCTGGCCGGCCACACCAACAGCGTGGCCCGGGCCCAGTCCCAGGGGATCGACCTGGGAGCCATAGGCACGGCCCTCACCGGCTACAACTGCGGATCTCAGAGCCTCAAGCCCGACCAGATCCCGCAGGCCCTCCAGACCGAGACCGGCCAACCGGGCGCCACCAAGGGGATCACCCAGCAGCCCGACCCGGGAAAGGGGGCCAGTCAGCCGTCGTACGGCTCCTATGAGTACGTCAAGGCCAACTCCACCCCCTACGGGGAGGCGGAGACCAGCTTCGCCCCGGTCAACGCCGGGGGCTTCACCGTCTCGGGAATGACCACCAGGGCGTGGTCGGGGCTGGTCAACGGCGAGCGGGAGGCTGGTGCCACCGCCGACATAGGGGCGCTGGACATCGCCAACGGCCTGGTGAAGATCGACGGCCTGCACTGGATGTCGGTGTACCCCTCCGGTGGCAGCGCCCACCCCAGCGGCACCTTCACCATCGGATCGCTCGAGATCGCCGGCAAGCCGGTGCCGCTGCCCCTGACCCAGAGTCTCTCGGCGGCACAGACGGCCATCAACACCGTGCTCGGGACGCTGGGTATGAAGGTGCTGCTACCGGTGTCCTCGGTGCAGCAGGGGGTGCAGTCGGTCACCCCGCTCCAGATCGAGGCGGTACCCAACAAGACCCGCGACACCCTCCTCAACCTGGGGCTCAACGCCACCGAGGCCCAGCAGCAGCAGGTCCTCGGGGGCCTGGAGAACGGGTTCCCCGGTGAGCCGGCCCAGCTGGCCAAGGTCCTGTGCCAGTCGGACACGCCGATAACCGTGGCCCAGGTGGCCATCGCCTCGGTCAACGGTGGCGGCTACCTGTCGGCCGGCCTGGGTGGCGTCACGTCGTCCAGCTCGGCGGTGCAGGCGAACCAGTACCACCTGAACCTGCTCGGCCCCATCTCCCTCGGCGTCGGGTCGGGTTCGTCAGGCCTGTCCTCCCCGGCGGACTCGCTTACCGGGACCGACCTGGCCGGGGCCGGGACGGCGCCGGCCGCCCCCTCCGCCGGATCCTCACCGAGCCTGTCCGCCACCGGGTCCGCCGCCACGCCCGCGGCGACGCCGACGGCGGGAGCCGGGACGACCGCCCCCTCGACCGGCTCGGGGAACGCGGGGCAGCTGGCCGCCTCTCCGGCGTCGGTCAGCTACTCGGCCGGGGGACCGCTCCTGGCCATCGGCATCGCCGGCCTGGGCCTGATCGGCCTGCTGGCCGAGGCGGACCGCCGGATGATGCGCCGGGCCCAGTACACCGTCAACTTCGAGGAGTAACCAATGACCGCGCCGAACCGCGGGCCGGGGAGCCGGGGGACCAGGCCTGCCTCCAGCCCCCCGCCCGGCTACTTCAGTGTCTTCCAGCGACTGTTCCGGGGCTACGGCCCCATGGCCGTCCTGGTCGCCGTGCTCGTGATAGTCGCCCTGTTCGTCCCGAGCCGGGTGCCGAAGACCACCGCGGTGGCCGCCGGCGCCACCGCGACCCTGCAGCCGGGCAGCGCCTCCGGCACCGGATCGGCGGCGGCCAACCCCTCCGCCGCCGGAACGGCCGGGTCCACCCCCGGGGCGGCCACCGCCGGGGCGGCCACCGGGTCCAGCCCGTCCGCCACCGGCACCGGGGGCACCTCGGGAGGGGCGGCTGCATCCGCGTCGCCGGCCGCCGCGGCCGGCCACAGCGGGCAGGTCGCCGGGGACGTGGGGGCGGCCAAGGTCGCGGCCTGCGGCGGCCAGAAGCTCCAGATTCCGGGTGACCCGTACTCGCCGCCGTGCGAGACCTTCAGCGGCAACAACGGCGGCAACACCTCCATGGGGGTCACGCCCACCACCATCAACGTGTCGTTCCGCCTGACCAGCGATCAGAGCTTCCAGCAGACGCTGGCCCAGCTGGCCGGGGCCTCCCTGAAGGACACCAACGCCGACACCGAGCGCACGGTCCTGGCCCTGGCCCAGTACTTCAACAGCCACTTCCAGTTCTACGGCCGCAAGATCGTGGTGCATTTCTTCAACGGCCAGGGTTCGCTGTCCAACGAGCTGCTCGGCACCGGTCAGGCCCAGGCCGAGGCGGACGCCCTCACGGCCAAGTCAATGAAAGTGTTCGCCGACCTGTCCGCGGAGTCGGAGCCCTACGCCGACGCCCTGGCCAAGCAGGGCGTGATGGCCTTCGGGGACCCGTACATGTCCCGGGCCTGGCACCAGCAGCACGCCCCCTACACCTGGTCGGTGGCCACCGACGGCACCGACGTGGCGTCCCTGGCCTCCCAGTACGCGGTGCAGAAGCTCTGCCCCCAGGGAACCCCGGCGGCCTACGCCGGCGGGTCCTTGAAGAACGCCCCCCGCAAGTTCGCCCTGCTCGCCCCGGAGAACTCCTGGTACCAGGAGTCGGTCAAGGTTGGGCAGGCCATCATGCAGGCCGCCGGGTGCCAGGCATCGGTCTTCACCTACAGCCTGGACCTGGGCACCATGTCCCAGCAGGCCGCCAACCTGGTGTCGAAGCTGAAGAGCGGAGGCTTCACCACCGTGATCTGCGGATGCGACCCCATCTTCCCGGTGTACATGTCCGGGCAGGGCAACCAGCAGGGCTACCTGCCGGAGTTCATCATCACCGGCACCGCCCTGACCGACGCCGACTACTCCGCCCAGCTGTGGAACCAGAATTTCACGGCCCACGCCTTCGGGCTCAGCCCCAACGGCCCGACGGTCCCCTACACCCAGACCATCGGGTACGCCGCGTACAAGACGGTGCGCAGCGATGAGCCGGCGTTCTTCGTCAACCAGATCTACGCCCAGATGGATCAGATGGCCATAGGCATACAGATGGCCGGGCCGGACCTGACCCCCCAGACCTTCCAGCAGGGCATGTTCAACTACCCGCCCAGGGAGGGGCCGATGGGCCTCTGGGGGTGGAGCCCGCAGCAGTACACCGTGCCCAACGACGTGCGGGAGATCTGCTACAGCCCGACCGCCATCTCCGCCTACAACGGCAAGCCGGGAGCGTACGTGCCGAGCAGTTCCAACAACGCCCGCTGGACCGCCAACGACATCCCGAAGGGGAAGCCCGGATGCCCGATCCCGTCGTGATCGCCGACCCGGCGCCGGACAGCCCGCTGCTGCAGCGGTGGAAGGCCCTCACTGTGCGCCAGCGGTGGGCTGTCGCTCTGGGCACCGTCGTCGTGCTGTACGCGGTGATCGCCCTGACCACCGGCACCCACGGCTACCTGCACCGCAAGGCACCCATCGGGATCATCCTGCTGGGGGTGGTCTACGGTTCGGCCACCGCTCTGGGGGCCATGGGCCTGATCCTGGTGTACCGGGCCAACCGATTCATCAACTTCGCCCACGGCGCCCTCGGGTCCCTGGTCGGGGTGCTGGTCATCGGGCTGGTCAAGGTGCACGGGCTCAACTACTGGCTGGCCCTGCCGCTGGCCACCGCGGTGGGCGCGGCGGTGGGCGGTATCACCGAGATCACCACCATCCGCCGGTTCCGCAACTCGGCCCGCCTGATCGTGCTGGTGGCCAGCATCGGCCTGGCCCAGCTGTACGGCGGGCTGGAGCTGGCCGGCACCAAGGCCATCCACTTCGTGTCGCTGACCGGAGCGTTCTCCCCGCCGTTCAACATGTCGGTGACCATCGACGTGTACACGTTCCAGAGCAACGCCATCATGATCGTGCTGGTCGTCCCCCTGGTGATCGCCTTCCTGGTGTGGTTCCTGAGGCGCACCGCAGCCGGGGTGGCGGTGCGGGCCGCGGCGGAGAACTCCGACCGGGCCCTGCTGCTCGGAATCCCGGTCAACCGCCTGTCGACCATCGTGTGGGTCATCGCCGGCGGCCTGGCCGCCCTCACCTACATGCTGCAGGCCCCCTTCGAGGGCGTGAAGCCCGGGGCCATCTCCAACGGGCCCACGGTGCTGGTCCCCATGCTGGCGGCCGCCGTGGTGGCCGGCATGGAATCGCTACCGGTGGCGTTCGGCGCCGCGGTGGGCCTCGGCATCATGGAGCAGGTCATCCGGTGGAACTTCTCCAATGACCCGTCCGTGGTCTGGGCCGGGTACCTGGCCGTGATCCTGGTGGCCCTGCTGGCCCGCTCCGGCAAGCTGACCCGGGCCCAGGAGGCTGGTGACTCGTCTTGGGCGTCAGTGGCGGTGGCCAAGCCCATACCCCTCGAGCTCCGGCGACTGCCCGAGGTGCTGTGGGCCCGCCGGGCGCTGCTGGCCGGCGTGGCCGTGCTGTTCGTCCTCGTTCCCCACTCGTGGAGCCCCAGCAGCCAGCTCCTCGCCGGCTTCGCCGTGGTGTGGGCGCTGGTGGGGGTGTCGCTGGTTGTGCTGACCGGCTGGGGCGGCCAGATAAGCCTGGGCCAGTTCGGCTTCGCCGGGGTGGCCGGCATGGTGGCCGGCAACCTGATCGCCCGCTGGAACGTGGACCTGCTGTTCGTGATCGCCGTCTCCGCGGCGGCCGGGGGACTGGTGGCCCTGCTCATCGGCCTGCCGGCCCTCAGGATCAAGGGGCTCTTCCTGGCCGCCACCACCCTGGCCATGGGGGTGGCCTTCGACCAGTACTTCCTCAACACCGACACCTTCCCGCAGTTCATCCCCACCAACGGCATACCGCGACCGCTGCTGCTGCAGCGGTTCGACCTCAACAACTACTACGAGCTGTACGTGCTGTGCCTGGTGTTCCTCGGTCTGACCATCCTGGCAACCACCGGGCTGCGCAAGTCCCGCGCCGGCCGGGTCCTGATCGCCACCAACGACAATGAGCGGGCCGCAGCCTCGGCATCGGTCGGCACCACGGCGGTGAAGCTGGGCGGCTTCGTCACCGCCGGGGTCATCGCCGGGATCGCCGGATGCCTGGACGCCCTCCTGCTGGGAGCGCTCAACCCGGGCAGCTTCCCGGCCGTCGACAGCATCACCGTCTTCTGCTACGCGGTAATCGGCGGGCTCGGATCCATCACGAGCGCCCTGATCGGCATCTTCACCTTCAAGTACCTGGAGACCATCACGGCGCTCGGCACCTACCGGGTGGCGGTCAGCGGGGCGGCGTTGCTGCTCGTGCTCATGTTCCTGCCGGGCGGCATCGGCCAGGTCCTGTTCTCGTGGCGGGACCGCCTGCTGCGCCGGGTCGCCAACCGACGGGGGATCCTGGTGCCGAGCCTGGTCGCCGACAAGCGCGACGGTGGAGGTGCCAACGCCGGCGACGCCGGCCTGCTGAGTGCGGCGCTGGCGGCCGAGGATGCCGGCCGGGACAAGGAGGCGGTGGGGGTATGAGTTCGGTCGAGCGCATCGGATCGGTTCTGCGTCGAGGGCGGTCGGGGGCTGCGACCATCGAGCGGGGCGAGGGACCCGACCCGGTCGATCCCACGATGGAGGTCCCCGTCGTCGAGGTCGCACCGCAGGAACCGCCGGCTCCCGGCGCGACCCTGCTCTCGTGCCGGGACATCGACGTGTCGTACGGCCAGGTCCAGATCCTCTTCGGCGTCGACTTCGACGTGGCCAGCCACGAGATCGTCGCCCTGCTCGGCACCAACGGCGCCGGCAAGTCCACGCTGCTCAAGGGCATCTGCGGGCTGGTAAAGCCCAAGCGGGGCCGGGTCAGCTTCAACGGCGAGGACATCACCAACCTGGCGGCCGACGTGACCACCCGCAGAGGCGTGTCGCTGATGCCGGGCGGCAAGGGGGTCTTTCCCACCCTGACCGTTGCGGAGAACCTGCGCCTGGCGACCTGGCTGATCCGCGAGGACCAGGAGCGGATAGAGCGGGCCCGGGAGGAGGTGCTGGAACTGTTCCCGGTCCTGGCGCAGCGGCACAACCAGATGGCCGGGAACCTCTCCGGCGGCGAGCAGCAGATGCTGGCCCTCGGGTCGGCGCTGATGACCAAACCCGAGCTGCTCATGATCGACGAGCTCTCCCTGGGCCTGGCGCCAACCATCGTCGGCCAGCTCCTGGAGGTGGTCCGCGAGGTGCACCGCCGGGGGTCGACCATCGTCATCGTCGAGCAGTCGGTCAACGTGGCTCTCAACCTGGCCGAGCGGGCCG
>JAKAXN010000220.1 GCA_021816565.1 Actinomycetes bacterium | reverse complement strand
GGGCGGTGGTCCACCGGCCCACCTCGGCCAACGTGGCCTACACCCTGGCCCTGGTGCTGTCGGCCAACCGGTCGGCCATACCGGAGGTGGCCCGGGCCATCCGGGAGTGCGAGCCGGCCTGCGCCGCTCTGTGTGCCGAGAGGCGGGACCGCCGCCGGCAGGTCGTGCCCCGGCTCCGGGCCCTGCAGAAGGAGGCGATGGACTCGGTCGGGGACCTCTTCGCCGCCACCAGCCTGTCCCGGCAGTTCCACGAGGCCATCGTCGCCCTGTGCGGCAACGAGCCGCTCATCGTCATCATCGGGGCCCTCGAGAAGCTCTGGTCGAGCCACGAGCGGGGCTGGGCCGACCAGTCCCGCCACAGCGGGTCGGTCCCTGTCGAGGAACGCCGGGCCGCCCTGGAGACCCACGCCCACATGATCGACCTGATCGCCGCCGGGGAGGCCGACGCCGTCCGGGAGCTCAGCCGCCGGCATCTCGAGGCGGTCCAGGCCTATCCCAGCTCCGGCCCGGCGGTGGACCTGTCCGTGCTCCGCGAGCAGATGGGCTGAGCCGGGTCCCTAGCCCAGGCTGCGGTACACGGCCGCGACCAGGTCGTCGGCCCGGGTGTCGTCGAGGTCCAGGCGCATCCGGCTCATGGCGTAGCCGAAGCCGAGCCGGGCTCCCGGATCGGCGAACCCGAGCGAACCGCCGGCGCCGCCGTGACCGAACGAACCGGCGCCGCACCCGGTCGGCAGCGACGGACCAACCATGTAGCCCAGGCCGAAGGCCGTGGGGATGGTGAGGATCTCGTCGGGCCCCTCCGCCCGGGGGACGGCCGCCCGGGCCGCGGTGTCCGGGTCGAGCAGGCGCCGGCCGCCCACCTCGCTGACACACGACGCGTACATGCGGGCGAGTGACCGGCCGTCGGTGATCATCCCCGACGAGGGGATCACCGCGCTGCGGATGCGGACCGAGTTCCACATCTCGTCGTAGCGGAACAGCCCCGACGGACCGGTGGCCACTCTCGCCTGGAGGGAGTCGGGGCCGAACAGCTGCTCCAGGTCGATACCTGACGGCCCGGGCGGCAACAGCGTGGCGCAGCGACCCTGCTCCTCCTCCGGCATCCCCAGCCACAGGGACAGGCCGAGAGGCTCCACCACCCTCGACCGCAGTGCCGCTTCCGGTCGCTGCCCGGTGGCCCGGCGCACCAGCTCGCCGGTGAGCCACCCGAAGCTGCGCATGTGGTAGCCGTGGCGGGAGCCCGGCTCCCACTGCGGGACCGCCGAGGCCAGGGCCGCTACCACCGGATCCCATGACAGCGCCTCCTCCAGGGTGAAGCGGCCGTCGATGGCCGCCAGCCCGGCCTGGTGCGACAGCAGTTGCCCCACGGTGATGTCCCGCTTGCCGGCGGCGGCGAAGTCCGGCCAGTAGCGGGACACCGGCTGGTCCGGGTCCACGCTGCCTTCCTGGATCAGCAGGTTGACCAGGGTGGCCATGACCCCCTTCGAGCAGGAGAACACCCCTACGACGGTCTGTCCGTCCCACGGCCGCCCGGTCCCGGGATCGGCCAGACCGGCCCACAGGTCGACCACGGGCCGCCCGTCCCGGTACACCGCCACGTTGGCGCCGACGTCACCTTGGAGCTCGAAGTTGGAGCGGAACACGTCCGCCACCGGCCCGAAGCCCTCCTCGGCGAAGCCGTGCACCTCCATGGGCGCCGACAGTACCGCCCGGCCGCAGGCGCCGACCGTCCCCGAGCGGGCCACGCCGGGGCCCGACCGGGGCCGGCGATCAGACCGGGGCCGGGCTGCCCCGCCGCCAGGTCAGGGCCACGCCCAGGGCGAGCGCCCCGAGGATCACGTCGGCGACGGTCATGAACTGGTACTGGGTCCGCTCACCGCACGGCCGCCCGGTGAGAGGGTAGGCCGTCCGGGCCGGCCCGTGGACGTAACCGGACCCGAGCGGAGCGCCGCAGGTGTAGGTGACCGTCTGGGGCGCCACCCCGCTCGGAGGGGTGGTCTGTGCGCTCCACGCGTAGGAGGACAGACCGTGGTAGACCACAAAGCCCAGGAACACGACCAGCCCGGCGATGAACGTCTTTCGAGCGGTGGACAAGGGCCCCCAATTTACCTTCTGCCGGTGACGCAGGCGGGCCCAGGGCGGATCCTCCGGCGCCTGATCGTCGGCCCGGGAGCCCCCGACCCGGCCCCGAAACCGCCTACGACCTGGGCATTTGTCCCCCGCTCCGGTCCGGGAGGCGTCTGCTACAGTTCTGCGCCGAGGAGAGGTGCGAGAGCGGCCGAATCGGACTCACTGCTAATGAGTTGACTTGGGAGACCGGGTCCGGGGGTTCAAATCCCCCCCTCTCCGCTCGACATAGCCGGGGGGCCGACTGGCGCCAGCGGGGATAAGGGGACCTTGGGCTCTTGGCCGGTCACCACCCGGGCGCCACCATCGCCTGCACAGCGGTTCGCAGACCAGTGAAGGAGGGCCGCCGTGCGCAAGGACCGGGCTGCCGGCGATCTCTCCCCGGAGGAGTGCTGGAGCCTGCTCCGCCGGTCCTCCCTCGGCCGGCTGGCCCTCTCGGCCCGGGCACTCCCGGTGATCCTGCCGGTCCAGCACCGCATCGACGGCGGGACCATCGTGATGTGCCTGGGGAGCGAGCCTCCCTTCGACCCGGTGGTCGACGATGTGGTGGCGGCCTTCGCAGTGGAGTCCATCGATCCCGACACCTCGACCGGGTGGACGGTGCACGTGCAGGGGATGCTGACGGGCGTATCGCGCCTGGACGGGACCGGCCGCTGCCCGGTGGGCGCCGGCCTGGTCATCGGCATGGAACCGGTGGTGGTGACCGGCTGGCGCCTGCAGCTGTGCCCGCTCAACGCCGCCGACCACTGGCCGGTCCCCGACGAGCGGTAGGGATCCCGGCGCAGGGCGTCTATCCCGGTCAGATCCCTCCCCGGTCGACGAGCCACACCCGGGCCTGGGCCCGGGGCCGGACCACCACCTGGTCGATGTCCACGTGGCTGGGGCGGGTGGCGGCGAAGGCGATCACGTCGGCGATGTCCTCGGCGCTCAGCGGCTGCAGCCCCTCGTACACCGCGTCGGCCCGGGACCGGTCGCCCTCGAAGCGCACCAGCGAGAACTCCGTCTCCACCAGGCCGGGGTCGATCTCGGTGACCCGTACCGGCTGGCCGTTCAGCTCGAGGCGCAGCACGTCGCTGACCGCCCGGGCGGCGTGCTTGGCGGCGTTGTAGCCGGCGCCGCCCGCGTAGGGCTCGAAGGCCGCCACGGACCCGATGTTGATCACGTGCCCGTCGCCCGAGCCGATCAGGCGGGGTAGGAGGGCCCGGGTCATGCGCATCAGGCCCATGACGTTGGTCTCGTACATGGTCCGCCACTTGTCCTCGTCGGCGGAGGCGACCGGATCGAGCCCGAGGGCCCCGCCGGCGTTGTTGACCAGGAGCCGGCAGTCGTCGCCCACGCCGGCACAGAACGAGTCGACCGATTCCTGGTCGGTCACGTCCAGGGCCACGGCCCGGGCGGCCCCTCCGATCTCGCCGGCCAGCGCCGAGATGCGCTCGAGCCGGCGGGCGCCGAGGACCACGTCGAATCCCTCGGCGGCCAGGCGCCGGGCGGCGGCCGCCCCGATCCCGCTCGATGCTCCGGTGACGACGGCCGTTCCTCGATCAGTCATGGGACGAGGCTACGGAAAAATCCGCAACGAGAGAGATGGGCCGGTCCCCCCGAACCGACCCATCCCTCACTCGTTGCCGAGTAGTACCCCGGGGTGCGACCTTGCTGCCAGACAGCTGCGACCTGAGTGCGTCATCGGGGTACGTCCCCGATCGTAGAGACCGCACCCTCACGCGGAAATGGCCCATTCGGGGCATTTCCCGGGCCCGGCCGAACTAGGCCGGACAAGGGCACCAATTCGGACTAGCCCGCCCGTATCCAGGCGGGCTGCAGGGGGCGCTTGGCCGTTTGTCCGGCTGCGGGGGGATACTGGAGGGGTGCAGAAGAGCGACGTCGACCGTCCCCCCGTGACGGAGCGACCCCGCCGGCCGCGGAAGGCCTACCCTCTGAAGTGGGTGATCGTCGCCCTGCTGGCCCTGGGCGTGGTGGTCATCGGCGGCCCCTGGCTGTTCTTCAACGTGGTGGAGTCACCCACCCCGTCCAAGCTGCAGCTCCCCACGGTCACCGGGGCGTCCGCCTCGGTGGTACCCGGCCCGGTCAGCGGAACCTGGAAGATCGGCGCCGGCTCCGTGGCCGGCTACCGGGTCCACGAGTCGCTGTTCGGCCAGTCGCACACCGCGGTGGGCCGGACCTCCAAGGTGACGGGCGGCATGGTCATCTCCGGGACCCGGGTCACAGCCGCCCAGTTCACCGTCGACATGGCGAGCATCAGGTCCGACACCCGCTCGCGCGACGCCCAGTTCGACGGGTTCATCATGGACACGGCCAGCTACCCGCACGGGTCGTTCCAGCTGACCCGCCCGATCGACCTGGGCCAGGTCCCGGCGATCGGCCGCACCGTGTCGGTGCCGGCGACGGGCAACCTGACCCTGCGGGGTGTCACCCGTCAGGTGACTTTCGAGCTCAACGCCGAGCGGCTCGCCTCCACCATCGACGTGAGCGCCGAGATACCGATCACCTACAGCCTGTGGCACATCCCCAACCCGAGCTTCGCGGTGGCCCAACTGGGCCGGACCGGCACCATAGAGGTGCTGCTCCACCTGGTCCCCCAGACCTGACGCCGGCGGCGTAGCGTCGGGCCATGGCCGATCCCGACCTCACCTACCGCACCGCTTGTGACCTGGCCGCTGCCATCAAGGCGAAGGAGCTGAGCCCGGTCGAGCTGCTCGACGCCTGCCTGGCGCGCGTCGACGCCGTCAACGACCGCCTCGACGCCGTGGTCTGGCGCGACGACGACGAGGCACGCGCTGCGGCCCGGGCCGCGGCGGACGCGGTAGTCGGGAGCGACCCGGCGGAGCTGGCCCCGTTCCACGGGGTGCCCATCCCCATCAAGGACCTGACCCCGGTGGCCGGATGGCCGGTGACGTTCGGATCGAACGGCGCCCCCGCCGGCCGCTCTGACGAGAGCGCCCTGGTGGTCGAGGCGTTCCAGCGGGCCGGGTTCGTGCTGGCCGGCCGGACCAACACCCCGGAGTTCGGCCCCATCACCGCCGCGGAGAACCTGCGGTACGGGATCAGCCGCAACCCGTGGAATCCGGATCACACCCCGGGCGGCTCGAGCGGAGGAGCGGGAGCGGCCACCGCGGCGGGGATGTTCCCCGTGGCCCACGGCAACGACGGCGGCGGCTCGATCCGCATCCCTGCCTCGTGCTGCGGCCTGGTGGGGCTCAAGGTCAGCCGCGGCCGGGTACCGTCCCGGGTCAACAGCTGGGAGGGCGGGGCGGTGGAGGGCGTCCTCACCCGCGACGTGGCCGACACCGCGGCCATCCTCGACGTGATATCCGGCCCGGATCGGGGCGCGTGGTACAACGCCCCGGCCCCTTCCCGGCCGTTCAGCGAGGAGGTGGGCGCCGACCCCGGCCGGCTGCGCATCGGCCTGCTGCAGCAGGCCCCTTTCGGACTGCCGGTCGATCCGGCCTGCGCCGACGCGGCCACCGCCACCGCGGCCGCCCTGGAGGGCCTGGGTCACCATGTCGAGCCGGTCACCTACGAGGTGCCCGACGAGTTCCTGGGGGCGTTCCTCAACGTGGTCAACACCGGTCTGGCCGACTACGAGGATGTCGACTGGGAGCGGACCGAGCCGCACATCCGGGCCAACCGGCGCCAGGCCCAGGCTGTCGACAGCCTGGCCTACGTGGCGTCGGTGCACTCCCTGCAGCGCTTCACCCGCACCCTGGTGGCCCGATGGGGGACCGAGTTCGACGTGCTGCTCAGCCCCACCATGACCATCCCCCCGCCCCGGGCCGGTGACATCCTGGCCGCGGTGCACGCCGACCCGGAAGGGGGCCCGGCCATGCAGGTGTTCCAGATGGCGGTGCTCACCTCCGGATTCAACATGACCGGCCAGCCGGCCATCTCCCTGCCCATCTTCGTGTCCCCCGACGGGCTGCCCATCGGCGTCCAGCTGGTCGGTGGGCCCTGGGAGGAGGCGGTGCTACTACGGGTGGCGGCCCAGCTGGAGCAGGCCGTGCCCTGGCGGGACCGCCGGCCGGCGCTGTAGCTGTCAGCGCGCCGCCGGCGATCGCGTCGGTGGCGGAGGCCCCGGTCCCCGGTCCGGGCCTCCGGTCAGTTCGCCCGGTGCCCGGGCCGGGTCCGGTCCGGGTGGTCGGGATCGGCGGCCCGGGTGTCGACCTCCACGTCGAGGTCCAGCACCGAACGGGCGGCCGGCGGGCGGGGCGCTCCGGTGACGTTGGACAGGTGGGCGCTGGCCGCCCCCTGCAGAGCCAACGGCAGGGCCACTTCCTCTAGGGACTGGCGCTCGGCCGGCACCCCCAGGAGGATCTCCACCACGGCGCCCACGAACATGACGCCGGCGCCGATCATGTAGCCGATGAACAGGGCGAAGTGGTCCTTGCCGTTGCCGATCAGCTGGCCGTAGAACCACGGGCCGAAGGCACCGAACGACTGGGCCACGGCGAAGAACACGGCGATGGCCTTGGCCCGGACCTCCACGGGGAAGATCTCGCTCACCGTCAGGTAGGCGGCGCTGGCCCCGGCGGAGGCGAAGAAGAAGATCACACACCAGCAGGCCGTCTGGGTCAGGGCGGTCAGGTCGCCGGCCCGGAACAGCCCGGCGCTGATGGCGAGGAGGACGGCGGAGATGGTGTAGGTGCCGGCGATCATCTTCTTCCGGCCGATGCTGTCGAAGAGGTGCCCGAGCAGCAGCGGGCCGATGAAGTTCCCGGCCGCGAAGGCCATGAAGTAATAGGCGGTGGAGCCGGATCCGACCCCGTAGATCTTGGTCAGGACCAGGGAGTAGGTGAAGAAGATGGCGTTGTACAGGAACGACTGGGTGATCATCAGCGACGCGCCCAGGATGGAGCGCTTCGGGTAGGTCATCACCAGGGTCCGGGCCAGGGCGAAGAACCCGGTGCTGTCGGTTTGGCGGACCTCGATGGCCTTGGACCGGTCCACCTCGGCCAGCTCGCCGCCGGTGTCGCGCACGTGGCGCTCGATCTCGGCCACGGCCTGCTCGGCTTCGTCCACCCGGCCGTGCATGAGCAGCCAGCGGGGGCTCTCCGGCAGGTTCCGCCGGACGAAGAGGACCACGAAGCCGAGGGCCGGCCCGAGCAGGAAGGCGATGCGCCACGAGTAGGAGGCGGGCAGGTGCTTGACCACCTCGAGGAACAGGACCGAGGCGATGAGCGCCCCGCCCCAGTAGGTGCCGTTGACCGCGATGTCGACCCGGCCCCGGTACCGGGCCGGTATCAGCTCGTCGATGGCCGAGTTGATGGCGGCGTACTCACCGCCGATGCCGGCCCCGGCGATGAAGCGGGTCACGTCCAGCCAGATCACCCAGCCCTCGGAGTGGCCCATGGTGAGAGCGGTGAGGGCCCCGCCGAGCAGGTACACCCCCAGGGTGATCATGAACAGGTTGCGCCGGCCCCAGGCATCGGACAGCCGGCCGAAGAAGATGGCCCCGAAGACCTCGCCGA
>JAKAXN010000219.1 GCA_021816565.1 Actinomycetes bacterium | reverse complement strand
AGACCCGCTGCTCGTAGCTGAGCACCGAGCCCCCGGCCACGGTGGCCCGCAGCCGGTGGTAGGTGGGGGGATGGCCCCGGCTCTGGCGCATGTCGTTGGTGCGGTGCCACATCAGCTTGACCGGCTTACCCATGGCCTTGGAGATCTCGGCCGCCTCGATGGCCGCGTCGAAGAACAGGGTCCGGCCGAACGAACCGCCGCCCCGGGTGACGTGGACGGTGACGTCGTTCTGCGGAAGTCCCGCCATCTGGGCCACCTGCTGCAGGAGCACGATGGGGTTCTGCAGCGGGCTCCAGATCTCGGCCCGGTCCCGGCGGACGTCGGCGATGGCCACGTTGGGCTCGAGTGGGGCGTGGTTGACGTAGGCCCACTCGAAGTCCAGGTCGATGCTCTTGATGTCGCCGACCGGCAGGTTGGGCAGGTCCGGCACCGCCAGGGGCAGGGCCGAGGCCTTCAGCTGGTCGAAGATGGCCTGGTCGTCCAGATTTTCCGACACCGGGCCGGGCTCCCAGGTGGCCTTGACCGCGTTGACGGCGTCGATTACCTGGCCGAAGGTGTCGCCCCGGACGGCCACCCCGAAGGGCAGCGCGGCCACCGTCTGGATCCCGGGCATGGCCAGGATCTCGGCCTTGTTGTCGAAGCTCTTCAGCACGCCCTTCTGCACCGGGGCCCGACGGACCATGGTGGGCAGCGCCCCGGGCACGTTGAGGTCGGTGGCGTACTGCTGCTTGCCGGTGATGATGTCCCGGGCGGCCCGCTGGGGCACCCGGGTGCCCACCAGCTTGTACTGGGAGGGGTCCTTGGGGGTGGCCTGCACCGACTGGGTGGTCGAACTGGCAGCCAGCGGGGACAGCTCGCCGAAGGTGGCGGTCCGGCCACCGGGGCCGTGCACCACGCCGGCCGACACGCTGAGCGATCCGGCCGACACGCCCCACTTGCGGGCCGCCGCCTGGACCAGCTGCTGGCGGGCCAGGGCGGCTGCGGTGCGGACCGGCTGGTAGAGGGTCCGCATGGTCGAGGACCCGCCGGTGATCTGGTTGAACAGCAGGGCCGGCTCGGCGTCGGCCAGGGTGACGATGACGTCGTCGAGCGGGACGTCCATCTCGTCGGCGATGAGCATGGCCACGCCGGTGCTGATGCCCTGGCCGTTCTCCTCCCGGGGCATGTTGAACAGCACCTTGCCGTCCTTCCCCACCACCACCTTGATCAGCCCGTCAGTGGGCTGGCAGGCCAGGATCAGCAGCTCTCCGAGGTCGGCGATGTCGGCCAGCTGCGGGGCCGACGGGATGGGCTTGAGCCCGGTCGGGGTGGTCGAGCCCAGCAGGCCGCCGAGGTCCAGGGTCTTGGCCGCCGCCGGGAGGCGGGACTCCAGCTGGGCTGCGGTGACCAGGACCGGAGCGGCTACAAGGATGCCGAGGAACTTCCGGCGGCTGTGCTTCTTGCCGGTGATCCCCTCGGACCAGGAGGCGTGCTGCTCCCCGGGAGCCGGGTTGTCATGCATGGGCGAATCCCCCGTTGCTAAATAGTGTCCGCCTAGAGACTAGACCAGGGGAACTAGTTATTCGAAAGTCGAGGAGATGGGTGAAAGTTCGGCCCCCTCCCCGGCCAGCGGGAGGCGCACCGTCCAGGTCGTGCCCTGCCCGGGGGTGGAGTCCAGATCCAGCGTGCCGCGGTGGTGTTCGACCAGGCCGGCCACGATGCGGATGCCCAGCCCGGTGCCCGGGATGGCGTTGGCGGTGGCGTTGGACGCCCGGAAGAACCGCCCGCCGATCTGGGCCTGCTCGTCGAGGGGGATGCCTATCCCGGTGTCGGCGACGGTCAGCACCACCTCGGCGCCGTCGATCCGGCTGGCCAGCATGACCCGCCCGCCGGCCGGGGTGAACTTGACGGCGTTGGACCCCAGGTTGAGGACTATCTGCTCCAGCTGGGCGGCGTCGCCGAGGACCGAGGCCCGGCTGGCCACCCCGGCCGTGTCGAGCTCCACCCCGCCGGTTGCGGCCTGCGGGCCGAGGGTGACGGCGCAGCGGTGCAGGACCTCGTCGACGGCCACCTGCTCCGACGGTGGGACCAGGGTGCCGGCCTCGATGCGCGACACGGTCAGCAGCTCGTCGACGATGTCCTGCAACCGCCGGGTGTTGCGCTCGACGACGCCCAGCATCCGGTCCCGGTCGTCCTCCTCGGTGACGGTCCCGTCGCGCAGCATCTCGATGTAGCCCCTGACGCTGGTCAGCGGGGTGCGCAGCTCGTGCGAGACGGTGGCCACGAAGTCGGCCTTGGCCCGGTCCAGGGCCTCCAGCTGGTGGACCAGTTCCCGTTCGGCGTCGAACAGCTGGGCCCGGCGGATGGCCCGGCCCACATCGGCGGCCACCGTCTCCACCGCGGCGACATCGTCGGTGTCCCAGTCCCGGGGCGATGCGTGCAGGAGGGCCACCGTGACCACCCCCTCCTCGCCGACCGCGGCCCGGCAGGCCACCACGCTCACCACCCCGAAGGCGTCGGAGCAGGCCTGCAGTAGCTCCGATGACTCCGGGTCCGTCGATACCAGCACCGGCCGGTCGGCCAGCCCGGCCAGGACCTCCCCCATCACCGCGGCCTGGCGGTCCGACCCGGCCATCTGGGCCAGGGACGGCAGCCCGGCGGCCCGCCATTCCACCGCCAGCTCCGGCTCGGCGCCGCCGTCGGCCAGCCACAGGAGTACCCGGTCCACGTCGAAGGCGGTGGCGATGATGGTCGCGCAGCGCGCCAGCAGGTCCTTCGGGTCCAGGTGCTCGGAGATCTCCCGGGCCACGTTGGCGGTGAGCAGCCGCAGCCGCTCCCGCCGGCGGTCGACGGTGTGACGCCGCTCGTTCTCCCGGTCCAGGTGCTTCACCGCCCGGGCCAGGGCGACCAGTTCGGAGGTGCCCTCCTCGGCTACCCCGACCTGGCGCTCGCCCCCGGCCAGGCGCATGATGGCCCTGGTGACCGCCTCGAGCGGGGGTACCACCCGCCTCAGGAGGCGCAGCCCGGTGTAGGTCCCGGCGGCCACGGTCAGGAGCAGGAGGGCGGCGATGATGCCGTAGGCCACGTTGCGGGCCTGGTCGGCGCCGGAGCGGGCCCCGGCGATGCGGTCGTGCACCGCGGCGGCCACCTCGGCGTTGGCCGCCCGGATCCGGTCGAAGAGGGCCTTGCCGGTGGCGTCGCTGGAGGCCGACGGGCTTATCGCCATGGTGGCAAGGGGGGAGGCGTAGGTGATCCAGTCCTCGGAGTCGGCCTGCTCGGCAGCCAGGAGGGCGGACTCCCGCCGGTACGGCCGGGCCAGGGCCATGGCGTGGCCCATGGCGTCGGGGAAGGCCTCGATCCCCTGCAGGTACGGCTGGAGGAACACCCTCTGGCCGGTCAGCTGGAAGCCCCGCAGCCCGGTCTCGGCGTCGACCATGTCGGTCAGGGCCGAGGCGTTGTACGCCGAGAGTGGCTGCAGGCGGGTCACCAGCACGTCCAGCCGGTCGGTCACCGAGGCCAGGGCCACGATCCCCGCCGCGCCGAGCGCCACCGCCAGGATGTAGACCACCACGAACGAACGGCGCAGCAGCACCCGGAGCGGGGTGCTGGAGAGCCGGCGGATCACGGCCGGTCCGCCCCGGTCGCGGCGGAGTCGGTCGCCGGCTGGCCGAAGCCGACCCTGGTCATCTCCCCCCACACCTGCTGCTTCTTGGTCAGAGCCGCCCACAGGCCCTGGAGCTGGAACACGGCCACCGCCTGGCGGTAGCCCAGGTTCTCCGCCACCGACACCGCCCCGGCCACCGCCAGGTCCCGCCACCGGTTGTAGCGGTGGAACGACACCTCCTCGATCAGCAGCGAGGCGAACGACAGGGTCATGGCGTAGATGACCGCCACCGCCAGGTACAGCGCTCCGAACTCCAGGTTGACCGCCCCGACGGCGATGCCGGCGATCACCGCGAACACGCCCAGCACCTCGATGATCGGGGCCATCAGCTCGAACAGGAGGTAGTACGGGAGGGCCAGGAGGCCGATGCGCCCGTAGCGGGGGTTGAGCATCATGCGGCGGTGCCGCCACAGGATCTCGGCCAGACCCCGGGACCAGCGCCGGCGCTGGCGGGCCAGAACCGGCAGCGTGGCCGGCACCTCCGTCCACGACACCGGTTCGGCCACGAACACCAGCCGGTACTCCTTGCTCCTGTCCCGCATCCACCGGTGGATGCGGATGACGAGCTCCGCGTCCTCCCCGATGGTGGACGGGTCGAGCCCGCCGGCGGCCACCACGATGTCGCGGCGGAACATGCCGAACGCCCCCGAGATGACCAGCAGCGAGTTGAGCTCGGACCAGCCGGTGCGGCCGAGCAGGAACGCCCTCAGGTACTCGACGACCTGGATGCGGGCCACCCACTCCCGGGGCATGCGGACCCGGGTGATGCGACCCAGGGCCACGTCGCACCCGTTGGCCGCCCGGATCACCCCGCCGGTGCCCACCACCCGCTCCGGGTCGTCGATGAACGGCTGCACCACGTGCAGGATGGCGTCGGCGTCGAGGATGGAGTCGGCGTCGACCATGCAGACCAGCGGGTAGCGGGCCACGTTGATCCCGACGTTGATGGAGTCGGCCCGGCCGGAGTTCTCCTTCTCGACCACCACCAGCGGGGCGCTGCCGGTCGGCCGGTAGACCCGCCGCGGATCCACCCGGGTGGGTATCTCGGGGTCCCACACCAGCGGGGTCGCCACCAGCCCGAAGTGCGACACCAGCCGCTCCAGCGTGGCGTCCTTGGAGCCGTCGACGACGACCACCACCTCGAGCTCGGGATAGTTGAGCGCCATCATGGCCGAGACGCTCTCGACTATGCCGGCCTCCTCGTTGTAGGCCGGCACGATGATCGACACCGGGGGGGTGAGCGAGCTGACGGCGGTCTCGTCGTATCCGAGGAAGGGCTTCCACCTCAGGTAGCGGGCGAAGGACCGCGAGGCCAGGGCCAGCAGCACCAGGTAGCTGGTGTTGATGGCCACGAAGTAGGCCACCACGGCCCAGTCGAACACGGCCAGGAGGTCGACCACCACGTGCCGGAACGTCGTCATGAGACCCGGCCCCTCGGGGCCGCCCGGTGCCGGGCCATCTCCACCGAGCCGAGGGCCTCCTCGGCGTAACGGGCGGCCGGGCCGCCGGCGGCCGCGACCCGCCTCAGGCTCTCCTCCCCGGCCGGGCCGAGGGCGCCCAGGGCCCGGCCGGCGGCCCGGGCCACCCCCGGCTCGGGGTCGCCGAGCAGTTCGGCCATGTCCGCCGCCCGGCGGCCGTCGCCGATGGCGCCCAGCGCGCCCAGCGCCACCACCCTCATCTCCGGGGGCCGGTCGGGCCCGGTGGCCTCCATCAGGGGCCCCACCGCGGCGGGGGTGCCGATCCGTCCGAGCGCCCGGGCCGCCCGGACGCGGACCTCCGGGGCCCCCTTCTGCAGGGCCGACAGGATGACCGGCGCAGCGGCGACGCTGCGCAGCAGGCCGAGCACCTCCACCGCGGTGGCGGCCACCGCCGGGGGACCGTCGGCGGCCTTCTCCATCAGGGCCGGGACGGCCGGCTGGCCCATGCGCAGCAGGGCCTGGGTGACCACCCGGGCGGGCACCGGGCGGGGGCCGTCCAGCGTCTCGAGCACCGCCCGGGCGGCGGCTTCCGAGGGCAGGCGGCTGGCGGCGCGGGTCGCCACCCGGCGCACGTCGGCGTCGGGGTCGGCGAGCAACCGGATCACCGCGGGCTGCGCCGCGGGGTCTCCGAGCAGGCCCAGCCGGTCGGCGCCGGTGGCCCTCCGCACCGCCCGCCGGGCCCCGGTCAGGCGCAGCGACTCCTCGTAGGCTCCCCGCCGGCGCAGCACCTCCACCAGCAGCTCCCTCGACGATCCCCGGACCTTGGCGACCAGCGCCAGGAGGGACGGTTCCACCGCTCTCCACAGCCGGCGGTCGGCCCCGGCCACGCGGTCCAGGTCCCGTTCGACTCCGGCTTCGGCGGCGGCGCTGGGGGCGGGGTCGTGAGGGGCGGGGTCCTCGTGGGAGGCCAGGGCCAGCAGCACCGGGCGGAGAGGGGCGGCCAGCCGGGCCCGGCGCCGGCCGGCCCGCAGCCGGGCCACCCGGACCATCACCACCGAGACGGCCAGCAGGACCACCACCGCGCTGACGGCCAGGATGGCGATCAGGAGCTGGGTGAGGGTGCCCACGTTCAGCTCTTGGTTCGGGCCAGCACCGCCTCCACCCGGCTGACGACCTCGCGCGGGCTGAACGGCTTGGGGATGTAGTCGTCGGCGCCGGCGGAGAAGCTGGCTTCCACGTCCGCTTCCTGGGTGCGGGCGGTCAGCATGATGACCGGCACGGTGGCGGTGGCCGGGTCCCGCCGGACCGCCCGGCACACGTCGAGACCCGACATGCCCGGCATGTTGAGGTCGAGCAGCAGCAGGTCCGGGGCGCTCCGGCCCACGGCGGCCAGGGCCGACGGTCCGTCACCGCAGCTCGCCACCTGGTAGCCGGACTGCTCCAGCTTGAAGGTGATCAACTCGCGGATATCCGGGTCGTCGTCTGCAACCAGGATCGTGGTCATCCTCCCACATTGCCCCATTCGGCAACTCTGTGTGACAACGCTCCGGGCGGGTCCGGCCTCAGGCGTAGCGCCCGGCCGCGGCCACCGCGGCAGCCCGGTAGCCGCCACCGAAGAGGACGGTGTGGACCAGCAGCGGGTACAACTGCCACAGCGCCACCCGCCCGGGCCAGCCGTCGTCCAGGGGCCTGACCTCCCGGTAGGCGCCCATCAGCCGGTCCGGTACCGGGCCGAACAGGGCCAGCATGGCCAGGTCCTCCTCCGGGTGGCCGCCGTGCACCGACGGGTCGATCAGCCACGGTCGGCCGTCGTCGCCCCATACGACGTTGCCCCACCACAGGTCCCCGTGCAGCGGCGCCGGGGGGCCGGGCGGTATGAGCTCGGGGAGCCGGGCGGCCACCGGGTCGACGGCCTGCTCCAGCCCGCAGCGGGCCGCCAGGTCCCGCAGCCTCCGTCCGTAGAACCCGACGGCGTCGGGGGCCGGCGAGGGGTCGACCCGGCAGTCGCCGATCCACGACGACCCGCCGCCCCACCCGTCGTCGGCCACCCGGTGCAGCCGGGCCAGGGCCCGGCCCAGCTCCTCCTCCCCCGCCGGGGTGCCCGCCCCGGGCGCCACCCACCCGGTGACCAGGAGCTCGCCGTCGGCGGCGACCACCTCCGGCACCCGGGGGCCGCCCGAGGTGGCGCAGATCCGGGCCAGCCGGCGCAGGCCGGCGGCCTCGTCGGCCACCCCGGGACCGGTCTTGACCACCAGCTCGGCGCCGGGCCGCCCGGCGGCGGCCGGCTCGCGGCGCACCCGCCAGGCGTTCGGGGCCAGGCGGGCCACGACGGTCGCCTCCCCCAGCCCGGCGGGCAGCTGCTCAGCCGGCAGCGGCGGCCAGCTCGGCGATGAGGCCACGGCAGGACCGTTCGATCATGCCCAGGGCCTCGTCGAAGCCCCGGTCGTCGCACCCCCAGGGGTCGGGCACCTCCGCGCCGTCGCCGCCCTCGGGGTCGTAGGAGCGCAGCAGGCGGACCTTGTCCCGGTCCCCGGGCCGGGCGGCCAGGACCCGGAC
>JAKAXN010000218.1 GCA_021816565.1 Actinomycetes bacterium | reverse complement strand
GGCCACAGCGAAGTCCTGGACCCAGCTGGCCACTGCGCCTTCGCGGAAGGCGGTGAGCCCGGAGATGTAGCGGGCCTTGTCCGCAGCGAGGACCACGCTGATGGGTGGGACGTATCGGGGCGCCAGCCCCCGTCGGCGCAGCACTACCTGTACCAGGGCCCGTCCCGTGCGCCCGTTGCCGTCGCTGAAGGGGTGGATGGTCTCGAACTGGGCGTGGGCAACGGCGGCCTGCACCAGCGGTGGCAGCATGTCGCTGGAGGAGAAACGGCACAGGTCGTCGAGTAGCCGGCCCACCTCCTCCGGCGGTGGTGGTACGAAGTCGGCTCCGCACGGGTTGTAGTCATTTCCGCCGATCCAGTTCTGCTCGGCGCGGACCTGGCCGCCGATTTCAGGGGTGGGGGAGCCGGCCATCAGGGCCCGGTGGATGTCGAGGATGGCCTCCAGGCCGACCGCTTCCGCGCCGGCTGCCTGCTCGACGGCGAGTTGCATGGCGTCGATGTTGGCCAGCACCTCGAGCGCGGTCGCAGACGGGCTGCCACCGGTCTCGGCGTTGACCTCGGCGCGCGCCAGCGTCCGGGCGTCGACCGCCATGCCCTCCACCTTGGAAGAGGCGATCGATTCGGTGCGCAGCAGCAGCCGGGCCAGCGGAGCGAGAGCCCGGCCGCCCCGGGCGTTTAGAGCATGGATGGCCGCTTCGGCGTCGGAGACGACGCCGGCCACCTCTCCGGGGAGATCCAGGTCGAGCAGCTCGAGAGGGTCAGGCACGAACGCCTCGTAGCCGCACGCCTTGCGGTAGCGGGCCGGAGCGTAGAGCGCCGGATCGTATTCCCAGGTGCGGCGCACCAGGTGGCTCATCGGTCATCCTTTCCCTGCCACACACCTTAGTTAAAGATGTGACCTATCTTTAACTAAGGATCCCCGGCGGGTGGAGGATGCGGATGCCAGAACACGATGACGATCGCAACCGCGGCCCCCCCAGCCGGAGTGCCCCTCTCAGAGGCTCGGCTTGAGGTCGTCGATCACCTCCCCTCCAGCCTTGGCCGGATCCACCGGCGCGGATGCGGAGGGGGCCAAGACGGCCGAGGTGCCAAACGATCGGGGCGAACCGCCGGCCGACGAGGCCGTTGATCCTTCGCGAGTTGCCCAGCGCCCCTACTTCCTCCCACAGCCCTCCCACAAACAGCGGGAAATGGGGGTCAGAAGGGGTTTCTACCGGCCAACAGCCTCAAGGCGCTGACCTGGCCTTTCGCCCTGGTCAGGCGGGGTTTTCCGGTGGTGCCCTCGGCAGGATTCGAACCTGCGCACCCGGCTCCGGAGGCCGATGCTCTATCCCCTGAGCTACGAGGGCAAAAATCCTGTCACCGGCCGTCGGCGCGGTACCAGGAGGATTGAGCATAGCGCCACCGCCGACCGCCTACCATTAGTGGATGCCGAGTGGCACCGTGCTGGTCTGCGACGACGACCCGGTCATCGTCAATCTGCTCCAGGTCAACTTCGAGATCGAGGGCTATGACGTGATCGCCGCCACCGGCGGTGAGGCTGGCCTGGCGCAGGCCCGGCTCGGTCACCCTGACGTGATCGTCCTGGACGTCATGATGCCCGGCATCGACGGGTTGGAGGTGGCCCGCCGTCTCCGCGCCGACGAGGAGACCAGGTCCATCCCCATCATCCTCCTGTCGGCCAAGGCCCAGACCTCCGACATCCAGGCCGGCCTGGCGGTGGCCGACGAGTACGTGACCAAGCCGTTCGAGCCGCTGGAGCTGCTGGAGCGGGTGCAGGCGGTCCTGGACCGCTCCCGCTCGGCCGGCTCCGAGCCGTCGTCGGGACCCAACGACTGAATGCTTCCTGATCCCGATCCGGAGCCGACCCACCCGGTCGGTCACGGTCCGCTGCCCCGCCACCTCCTGCCCGAGCATCACGGCGTGGCCCCCGACGGCCGCCTGACCATCGCCGGGGTGGACGTCCTCGACCTGGTCGGCGAGTTCGGCACCCCGGTGTTCGTCTACGACGAGGAGCACATCAGGCGGCGCTGCCGGGAAGCGGTGGGAGCCTGGGGGGACGGCGTGGCCTACGCCTCGAAGGCGTTCCTGTGCCGGGCCATGGCCCGCCTGGCCAGCGAGGAGTCGATGATGATCGACGTCTCCACGGCGGGCGAGATGCACGTGGCCCTGGCCGCCGGGGTTCCGGCCGGCCGGCTGGTCCTGCACGGCAACAACAAGTCCGAAGCGGAGCTGGCCCGGGCCATCGAGGCGGGCGTCGGGCGCATCGTGGTGGACTCCTTCGACGAGATCGACCGCCTGGAGCGGTTGGCCCCGACCCTCGGCCGGCGCCCGGCGGTGATGGTCAGGGTCACGCCGGGGATCGAAGCCCACACCCACGAGTACGTCATGACCGGCCAGGACGATTCCAAGTTCGGCTTCGGGCTGGCGTCGGGGGCGGCGGCCGAGGCGGTGTCGCGCCTGGGCCGGCCCACCTCCCCGGTGGCGCTGGCCGGAATCCACGCCCACATCGGCTCCCAGGTGTTCTCGCTGGACTCGTTCGAGAAGGCGGTGGCCGTGCTGGCCGACTTCTTCGTCCCCCTCGGGCTGCCGGAGCTGTGCCTGGGCGGCGGGTTGGGAGTGGCCTACGTGGAGGGGGAGGAGACCCCGTCCATCACCTTCTGGGCGTCGCAGGTGCGCGACGCGGCCCGCGCCTGCGGCATCGGCGAGCAGGTGAGGCTGACCGCCGAGCCGGGCCGGGCCATCGTGGCCGCCGCCGCCATCACCTGCTACACGGTCGGCACGGTCAAGCAGCTGCCCGGTATCCGCACCTATGTCAGCGTGGACGGGGGCATGAGCGACAACCCCCGCCCGGTCCTCTACGGCTCGGGCTACGAGGCTTTCCTCGTGCGCGACGTCCCCGCCCCCCGGCCGCGGACCGTCACCGTGGTCGGCAAGCACTGCGAATCCGGCGACGTGATCGTCCGCGACGCCCAGGTGCCGGCGGACCTGGCGGTGGGGGACGTGCTGGCCACCCCGGTCACCGGCGCCTACGGCCACTCCATGGCCTCCACCTACAACAAGGTGCCCCGCCCGCCCGTCGTGTTCGTCCGGGATGGGAAGGCCCGTCTGGTGGTGCGGCGAGAGACGCTCGACGATCTGATGGCCCTCGACATCTGAGGACCGGCCCGGCGCCCACTACCCTTCGGGGCATGTCAACGGCTCTTCGGGTAGGCCTCCTCGGCTGCGGCCACGTGGGTGGGGCTCTGGTCCGGCTCATGGTCGACGACGCCGAGCGCATAGCGGCCCGCACCGGACTGGACCTGGAGCTGGCGGCCGTCGCCGTGCGCAGCCAGTCGAGGGAGCGGGAGGTGCCGCTGCCGGCCGGGGTGCTCACCACCGACGCCGCCGCGGTCGTCTCCGACCCGAAGGTGGACGTGGTCGTGGAGGTGATCGGAGGCATCGAGCCGGCCCGCACCCTGATCCTCACGGCCCTGAAGTCCGGCAAGCCGGTGATCACCGCCAACAAGGAGCTGCTGGCCAACTGCGGGGCCGAGCTGTTCGAGGCGGCCGCATCCTCGGGGGTCGACCTGCTGTTCGAGGCGGCGGTCGCCGGCGGCATACCCCTGATACGGCCGCTTCGCGAGTCGCTCGCCGGTGAGAGCATCAGCCGGGTGGTGGGCATCGTCAACGGCACCACCAACTTCATCCTGACCCGCATGAGCGAGGGGGGCGCCAGCTACCACGACGCCCTGGCCGAGGCCCAGAGCCTCGGCTACGCCGAGCGGGACCCGACCGCCGACGTGGAGGGCTACGACGCCGCCGCCAAGGCCGCCATCCTGGCCAACGTGGCCTTCGGCGCCCGCGTGGTCGCCGGCGACGTCTACCGGGAGGGCATCTCGGGGATCACCGAGACCGATATCGCGGTGGCCCACAAGCTCGGCTACGTGGTGAAGCTGCTGGCCGTGGTGGAGCACCGCCGCCAGCGCGACGACACCGGCGCGGTGGCGGAGGAGGTCGCCGTCCGGGTGCACCCGGCCATGGTCCCGGCCACCCACCCGCTGGCGTCGGTGCGCGACAGCTTCAATGCCGTGTTCGTGGAGGGGGCGGCGGTGGGGGAGCTGATGTTCCTGGGCCGGGGCGCCGGGGGCATGCCGACGGCCAGCGCCGTGCTCGGTGACCTCCTCGACGCCGCCCACAACCTCACCACCGGCGGGGCCGGGCGGACCGTGGCCCTCCGGCGCACCGCCGTGCGCCCCATCGACGATCTGCGCTCCGCCTATTACATAGCCCTGGAGGTGGCCGACCGGCCCGGGGTGCTCCACGCCGTTTCCGGAGTGCTCGGCCAGCACCAGGTGTCCATCCGGCTGATGGAGCAGGAGACGCTCGACACCGGCGACGGGCGGGCCCAGCTGGTGTTCGTCACCCACCCGGCGTTCGAGCGGGACGTGCAGTCCTGCCTGGGGGAGCTGCGCCACCTGGACGTGGTCCACCGGGTCGGAAGCCTCCTGCGGGTGCTCGGATCGTGACCGGCGGCGAGGAGCGGCTGGTGGGCGGCCGGGGCTGGCGGGGCCTGATCGAGGAGTACCGCGACTACCTGCCCGTGAGCACCTCGACCCCGGTGGTCACCCTGCACGAGGGCGGCACGCCGCTGCTGCCGGCGCCCCGCCTGTCGGAGCGGACCGGGGCCCGGGTGTGGCTCAAGTTCGAGGGCGCCAACCCGACCGGCTCGTTCAAGGACCGGGGCATGACGGTGGCCATCTCCAAGGCCCTCGAGGAGGGGGCCAAGGCGGTGGTGTGCGGCTCCACCGGCAACACCTCCGCATCCGCCGCGGCCTACGCGGCCCGGGCCGGGATGACCTGCGCGGTGCTCATCCCCGAGGGCTACATCGCCCTCGGCAAGCTGGCCCAGGCGCTGATCCACGGGGCCCGGGTCCTGCAGATCCGGGCCAACTTCGATGTGGCCCTCGACATCGTCCGCACCCTCGGGGACGTGGCCCCGGTGACGGTGGTCAACTCCATCAACCCCTACCGGATCGAGGGCCAGAAGACGGGGGCCTTCGAGATCGTGGACGTGCTCGGCGAAGCCCCCGACTTCCATTTCATCCCGGTCGGCAACGCCGGCAACATCACCGCCTACTGGAAGGGCTACCGGGAGTACCAGGACGCCGGCCGGTTGCGGCGCCTGCCGAAGATGATGGGATTCCAGGCGGCCGGGGCCGCGCCGCTGGTCGCCGGCCACCCCATCGACAACCCCGAGACGGTGGCCACCGCCATCCGCATCGGCAAGCCGGCCTCGTGGTTCGGGGCCACCTCGGCCGCGTCGGAGTCAGGAGGTGCCATCGGCGCTGTCACCGACGAGGAGATCCTGGCCGCCTACCGGTACCTGGCCGCGGAGGAGTCGGTGTTCTGCGAGCCGGCGTCGGCGGCGTCGGTGGCCGGGCTGCTGAAGGTCGGGGTGCCGGCCGGCTCCACGGTCGTGTGCGTGCTGACCGGTCACGGTCTCAAGGACCCCGACATCGCCATCGGCCAGATCGCCGTTCCCACCCCGGTCGACGCCGACATCCAGGCGGTCCGGGCCGAGCTCGGCCTGTAGGCGGCCCGGGCCGGCTGGCGCCCCCCGGAGGGCCACCACCCGCCCGGTGGGGTGTTTGCCGCTCGGCTCGGCTGATCGCTACCATGGATTGGTCGTCGTTGGCGCCGCCACCGACGGTGCATCCCGGGGCTCCACCGCCACTGCGACACCACGTGGCCAGTGCGAACGGTGCCCGTGCGGAGCGCACCTGCCGATCCCCCCTCCGGGCTCGCAAGAGACTCCGAGCCCAGGCTGACCTTTCCCGTGTTTTCTGCCCAGCCGAACGAAATCCAGCAACGAGGTTGTAGATGAGCGAACCGCAGCTCGAGCGCTCCGTCCTAGAGGCCAAGGAGCGGGAGGAGCTCGTAGCGATCGCCGATGCGCTCGGCGCCCGGCCCGGTCCCCGGGCCAAGAAGGCCGACCTGATCACCCACATCCTGCGCGCCACC
Source organism: Actinomycetes bacterium (assembly GCA_021816565.1). The sequence continues at coordinate 1,623 of JAKAXN010000218.1, read as the reverse complement.
GGGATCGAGGCCGAGCCGGCCGGCGCAGCCGCAGGTGCAGAGGCCGAGACCGGCGGGGACGGCGAGCCCGCTCCCACCCGCCGCCGGTCGCGGGCTCGCCGCGGCGCCGCCTCCGAGGGGGAGGCCGGTGCCGGCGGGTCGGACGCCGGCGGGTCCGACGGCGCCGGTAGCACGGCCGGGTCCGGCGGGGATGCGGAGCCGCTGAGGCTGGCGCTGGCCGATGAGGGCGAGGGCGAGACCGCGCCGAAGGCCCGGTCCCGGGCCGGCTCCTCCAGCGCGGGAAGCGACGAGGGCTCCCCCCGGCCCGAGCGGGAAGCCGAGCCGGCGGCGTCGGGGTCCTCCCGTCCGTCGGGCCCCTCGGCGGCCAGGGCCGCCGAGGCCAACGGGTCGGCCAACGGCGGCCGCAACCCCCAACCGCAGTCCCAGCCCGGGGGCGGCCAGCCCGGCCCGTCGTCCTCGCGCTCGGGCGGTGATTCGGGCGCCAACGGCAGCGGCGGAGGCAGCGCCAGCCACGGTGACTCCCACTCCGGCGGCCACTCCGAGCAGGGTTCGGACAGCCAGCGGGGCTTCGAGGCGGAGCCGGGCAACCGGCGCAGCCGGCGCCGGCGGGGCCGCGACCGCTTCGAGCGGCCCGAGCGGGACCTGCCGGGCCAGAACGCCGAGGGCCAGTACAACGGCGAGCCCATCCCGGTGTCGGGCTACCTCGATCTCAAAGAGGAGGGCTACGGCTTCCTCCGCACCGCCGGGTTCCTCTCGGGGCCGGGCGACGTGTACGTCTCGATCAGCCAGGTCCGCCGCTTCGCCCTGCGCCGCGGCGACCACGTGGAGGGTGCGGCCCGGCCGGCCGGGGGAAACGAGAAGTACCCGGCCCTGCTGCGCATCGACACCGTCTCGGGCATGACCCCCGACGAGGCCCGCAGCCGTCCCCGGTTCGAGAGCCTGACGCCGCTTTTCCCCGACACCCGGCTGAAGCTGGAGATGCCGAGCCACCCGGCCAACGACACCACCCGCATCGTCGATCTGCTGGCCCCCATCGGCAAGGGGCAGCGGGGGCTGATCGTGTCGCCGCCGAAGGCCGGCAAGACCACGGTCTTGAAGCAGATCGCCCACGCCATCGAGGCCAACAACCCCGAGGTCCAGCTGATGGTGCTGCTCGTCGACGAGCGCCCGGAGGAAGTGACCGACATGGCCCGCTCGGTGAAGGGCGAGGTCATCGCGTCGACCTTCGACCGCCCCGCCGAGGAGCACACCCAGGTCGCCGAGCTCACCATCGAGCGGGCCAAGCGCCTGGTCGAGATGGGCCGGGACGTGGTCATCATCCTCGACGGGATCACCCGCCTGGCCCGGGCCTACAACCTGGCCGCCCCGACCACCGGTCGGGTCATGTCCGGCGGCATCGACACCGGCGCCCTCTACCCGCCCAAGAAGTTCTTCGGGGCGGCGCGGAATATCGAGGAGGGAGGATCGTTGACCATCCTCGCCACCGCACTGGTGGAGACCGGAAGTCGCATGGACGAGGTGATCTTCGAGGAGTTCAAGGGCACGGGCAACATGGAGCTGCGGCTCGACCGCAAGCTGGCGGAACGGCGGATCTACCCGGCGACCGCCGCCTCGAACAGCAGG
>JAKAXN010000217.1 GCA_021816565.1 Actinomycetes bacterium | reverse complement strand
CGCTCTCCAGCGCCCGACGGGCGGTCTCGTCGAAAGCAATCAGCTTGGGCATCGGTTCTGGGTTCCCTCCGTTGGGTTACCTGTTAGCACTCTCACATCCCGAGTGCTAACAGTTAACCGCCTGCGGGGCGCTAGTGCAACTAGTTGGTCCCCCCGCCGGTGGGCGGGCCGGCCCGGGCGTCAGCCGCCGGCCACCGCCGGGACGATGGACACCGTGGAGCCGTCGGCCACCGCGGTATCGACCCCGTCGAGGAAGCGGATGTCCTCCTCGGCCACGAAGATGTTCACGAACCGCCGCAGCTTGCCGGACTCGTCGAACAGGCGGTCGTTGAAGCCGGGGTGGGCCGACTCGAGGCCCTTGAGGACCTCGGCGACGGTGGCCCCGTCGACGTCGACGGTGGCGTTACCGCCGGCGAGCGGGCGCAGCTGGGTGGGGATGCGGATGGTGACGGCCATGCCTATTTCTCCAGTGAGGGTATGTCGATGGCCGCGGCGAAGGCGTCCAGATTGGGGGCGATGGTGGCGGTGGGACCGCAGTGGGGGGCGACGGCCTCGATGGTCTTCAACCCGTTGCCGGTGACCAGGGCGACGACCCGCTCGTCGGAGCGGACCACCCCCGAGTCGACCAGCTGCACCAGCGAGGCGATCGTGACCCCTCCGGCGGTCTCGGCGAAGATGCCCTCGGTGCGGGCCAGCAGCCGGATGCCCTCGACCACCTGGTCGTCGGTGACCGAGCCGAACCCCCCGCCGGAGCTGCGCACGGCGTCGATGGCGTAGGGGCCGTCGGCCGGGTTGCCGATGGCCAGGGACTTGGCGATGGTGGCCGGCTTGACCGGCTTGACCACGTCGCGCCCGGCGGCGAAGGCGGTGGCCACCGGGGAGCACCCTGCGGCCTGGGCTCCCGAGATGCGCACGTGCGGCTCCTCGTCGAGCAGGCCGACCGACCACAGCTCCTTGAATCCCTTGGCCACCTTGGTCAGCTGGCTGCCCGAGGCCACCGGGACCACCACGTGGTCGGGGGCCTCCCAGCCGAGCTGCTCGGCCGTCTCGAACGCCAGGGTCTTGGACCCCTCGGCGTAGTAGGTACGCACGTTGACGTTGACGAACGCCCAGGAGGGGTGCTCGCTGGCCAGCTCGGCGCACAGCCGGTTGACGTCGTCGTAGTTGCCCTCGACGGCCACCAGGCGCCCGCCGAAGACCGCCGTGGTGACCACCTTGCCGGCCTCCAGGTCGGCCGGGATGAACACCACCGACTCCATTCCGGCGTGGGCGGCGTGGGCGGCCACAGAGTTGGCCAGGTTGCCGGTGGATGCGCAGGCCGCCACCTTGAACCCCAGCTCCTGGGCCTTGGTCAGCGCGACCGAGACCACCCGGTCCTTGAACGACCCGGTGGGGTTGAGGGTGTCGTTCTTGATCCACAGCTCCCGCAGCCCCAGCTCGGCGGCCAGGCGGTCGGCGCGCACGAGCGGGGTGAAGCCGGCGCCCAGGCTCACCGCGCCCTCGGCCGAGGCGGGGAGCAGGTCGGCGTAGCGCCACATCGACAGAGGGCCGGCCTGGATCTTCGGACGGGAGACCACCGCCCGGATGGCCTCGTAGTCGTAGACCACCTCGAGGGGGCCGAAGCACCACTCGCACACATGGAGTGCTTCAGCCGGGTAGCTGCGCCCGCACTCCCGGCATCGCAAACCCTCTACGTAAGGCAACGTTCCTCCTGACGTGGCGTCATCGAATCGGGCATTGGCACCTAGCCCAGACCAGCTGGACCGGTTGCCGCGGCTTCACAGGGCCCGTCCCTCTGCCGCTCTTGATGATGTCCCGTCGAGTGTATACGTCCCGGCCGTCACCGACCACATCGACTTTCCGGAATGGCGCCGCCGGCGTGGCAGGATGCTGACGTGCGGCGCAGCTACCGATCGGTCGACTTCCCCGCCGCCCGGGTGGCCGAGGCCAAGCGGGACCGGCGGGTCTCGGTGTGCATCCCGGCCCGCGACGAGGAGGCCACCGTGGGCCCCATCGTCGCCGCCATCCGGCGGGAACTGGTCGAGGCGGCGCCGGTGGTCGACGAGATCCTGGTGGTCGACGACGGGTCCACCGACTCCACCGCGTCGGTGGCCGCCGCCGCCGGGGCCACGGTCCTCGGCTCGGCCGAGGTGCTGGTCGACCACGCCGGCCACGGCAAGGGGCAGGCCATGTGGAAGGGGGTCCACGCCAGTTCGGGAGACGTGGTCGTGTTCTGCGACGCCGACATCCGGGAGTTCGACCCTGGCTTCGTCCTGGGCCTGGCCGGACCCCTCCTCTGCCGCGACGACGTGACCTTCGTCAAGGGCTTCTACGAGCGCCCGGTGGACGGCCGACCCGGCGAGGGGGGACGGGTGACGGAGCTGATGGCCAGACCGCTGATCGCCTCCCTCTTCCCCCATCTGGCCGATCTGGCACAACCGCTGTCAGGAGAATGCGCGTCGTGGCGCCGGGTGCTCGAGGCCCTGCCGTTCGTCGGTGGCTACGGGGTGGATCTCGGCCTGCTGATCGACGTCACCAAGCGCTTCGGCAACCACGGCCTCGTGCAGAGCGACCTCGGGGTGCGCGTCCACCGCAACCGGTCCCTGGCCGAGCTCGGCCCGCAGGCACTGGCCGTGCTCCAGACCGGCCTGGCCCGGGCCGGGATGGCCGACGGCCCGGCCCCGACCGAGCTGCTCAGGCCGGGACTGGAACGGCTGGCGGTGGAGTTCACCGAGATGCCCCCGCTCGCCGACGTGCGCCGCAAGACCGCCTAACCGGCGCCGGCCAGCATCTCCCGGGCCACCCGGCGCAGCGACCCGAGGGGATCACCGAGGGCCAGCTCCTCGCCGACGGCCTCCACCAGGGTCCGGAACCGCACGTCGTGGTCTCCGTCGACGTCGCCGGCCAGCACCATCACCGGCACCCCGAGCTCCCCCGCCAGATCCACCACCCCGCCGACCGACTTGCCCTCGAAGGACTGATCGTCGAGCAGGCCCTCCCCGGTGATGACCAGGTCGGCCCCCTCGATGCGGTCGGCCAGCTCGATGCGGTCGGCCACCAGCTCGAACCCGCTGACCAGGTGGGCGCCGATGGCCGCCAGCCCCCCGGCCAGGCCGCCCGCCGCCCCGGCGCCCTCCATCTCGGACACGTCCACCCCGAATCGCTCCCGGTACAGCTGGACCAGCCGCTCCAGGCGCCGGCTCAGCAACTCCACCTGGGCCGGGGTGGCTCCCTTCTGGGGCGAGAAAACGGTGGCCGCGTCCACGAATCGGGTCCGGACGTCGCAGGCCACCTCGATGCGGACCCCCGACAGGCGGCTGTGCGGCTCCAGGACCTCGAGAGCCCCCCACCCCCCGTCGGTGGTAGCCGAGCCTCCCATACCCACAAGGACCCGGCGGGCGCCGGACTTGACGGCGGCGGCTATGAGCTCCCCGGTGCCGGTCGTGCTGGCCCGCATCGGGTCGTTGGCCTCCCAGCCGCCGACCAGCTCCAGGCCCGATGCCATGGCCATCTCGATGGCGGCGGTGGCGCCCCCGTCCAACTCGAACCAGGCGGCGTCCACCGGCTCGCCCAGCGGGCCGCGGACGGTGACGGGCCGGCGGCGGCCGCCCAGCACGGAGCAGAACCCCTCTCCCCCATCGGACAGCGGCGCCTGGTCCACCGTCCAGCCCATCTCGGCGGCCGCCGAGGCGACGGCCGCCGCGACCTCGGCGGCGGTGGCGCTGCCACGGAACTTGTCGGGGGCTACGACCAGTCGGGGCACTGCACCATGGTGCCCCGTCCGGGAGGATCCCGCAGCGTGGGTAAGTTTCTCGGCGGCATGAACTTCTCAGCAGATCCCGAGGGCGGGTCGAAACTCCTGGTGGTCTCCAACCGGGGACCGATCAGCTTCGTCAGAGACGACGGGGGCCAGCTCACACCCCGGCGGGGGGCGGGCGGCCTGGTCGTGACCCTCGGCCCGGGGGCCGAACGGGATTCGGCGCTGTGGCTGGCCGCAGCCGTCAGCGAGGAGGACCGGGAAGGGGCCCGCCACGGCGCGGTGAGCAGCGGGGGCTTCCGGTACTCGCCGGTGCCCATCGACGCCGACGACTACGCCGCCTACTACGACGTGGTGGCCAACCAGACCCTGTGGTTCTGCCTGCACGGGCTGTGGGACCGGCCCCGCAGGCCCCGCTTCGACCGCCACTGGTGGGCGGCATGGGAGCGCTACCGGGCGGTCAACGCCACCTTCGCGGCGGCAGCCGACGGCGCGGCCGCGGAGGGCGCCACCGTCCTGGTGCAGGACTACCAGCTGGCGTTGGTGCCGGCCCTGCTGGCGGGGCGGCGGCCGGACCTGCGCATCTCCACGTTCCTGCACACCCCGTGGTGCGGCCCGGAGGAGCTGGCCACCCTGCCCGACTCCGTGGCCTCAGACCTGCTGGGCGGACTGAGCGGCGGCGGGCCGTGCGGCTTCCACACCGCCCGGTGGGCCCGGTCGTTCTCCATCTGCGCCCGGGAGCTGATCGGCACCGAGCCGGCCACGTTCGTGGCCCCCGCGGCGACCGACCTCGACGACATCCGCTCGGTGGCCGCTTCGCCGGCCTGCGCCGAGGAGCTCGGCCGGCTCGACGAGATCGTCGGGGACCGCAAGATGATCGTCAGGGTGGACCGCATCGAGCCGTCCAAGAACGTGCTGCGGGGGTTCTGGGCCTTCGACGAGCTGCTCGAGAGCCGGCCCGACCTGCGCGGTCAGGTGGTGTTCGCGGCCATGGTGTACCCCTCGAGGACCGGCCTGGCCGAGTACCAGGCCTACGGCCAGGAGGCCATGGCTCTGGCCCAGCGGATCAACCAGCGGTGGGGCGACGCCGGCTGGACGCCCATCCTGCTCGACACCGACGACAACTACCCCCGCTCGGTGGCGGCCCTGCGGCGCTCCGACGTGCTGCTGGTCAACCCGGTGCGCGACGGCCTGAACCTGGTCGCCAAGGAGGGCGCGCTGGTCAACGAGCGGGACGGGGTGCTGGTGCTCAGCCACGAGGCCGGCTGCTGGGCCGAACTGGGCGCGGCCTCGGTGGGCGTCAACCCCTTCGACATAACCGGCACCGCCGCCGGCCTGGCCCGGGCCCTCGACATGGGCCCGGCGGAGCGGCGGTCGATGGCCGAAGCCCTGCGGGAGGCCGCCGGGGCGCGGACCCCGCTCGACTGGTTCGACGACCTGGTGGCCCACGCCGGCACGCCCTGATCGACCAGCCGGGCGGCCACCGGCATCGCCGGGTCCACCCCCCGGTGATGCGGGGTTCAGTCCCCGAGGAGGGCTTCGAGGAGGCGGACCACGCCCGCCGGGCCGTCCACCACGATGTCGGCGGCGTCGAGGACCGGCGCCGGCGTCTCACCGCCCCCCGAAGCCACGCCCACCGTGGCCACACCGGACTCCCGGAGGCGGCGCAGCTCGGCGAAGGCCGGCAGGTCCCCGAGGTCGTCCCCGGCGAAGAGCACGGCGTGCATCCCTCCGGCCAGGTCGCGGATCACCGTGCCCTTGTCCACCTCCACCGGTGGGCGCAGCTCGATCGACATCTTTCCCCCGTGGGCGGCCAGTCCGATCCGGGCCGACACCTCCTCCGAGAAGCGGCGCACCCAGGCCTCCCCGCCGGGGGCGTTGCGGTAGTGCAGGGTGACGGTGAGGCCCTTGTGCTCGACGTGGACCCCCGCCGGCGCATCCCGGCCGGCCGCGGCCGCGGCGTCGTCCACCGCGGCGCGCCACACCTCCCCCTCGGGCCGGGTGACGGTCCCCGACTCCGAGGACGACGCCGGAGCCTGCTCCAGCCCGTACAGCCCGTACAGCTCCGTTGCGCCCGCCTGGGCCAGGTGCGAGCGCAGGTAGGCGACCGGCCGGCCCGACACCACGACGACCCGGCCCCACCGCTCGCTCAGGCGGCGCAGCAGGCCGGCGGCGTCGGGGTGGGGGGAGGCGGCCGCGGGGTCGGAGACGATCGCAGCGAGCGTGCCGTCGAAGTCCACGAACACCCCGGCCAGGGCCGGGGCGCTACGGGCCCGGGCCAGCCATCCGGTCAGGCGGGCGGCGACATCGGGCCCGGTCGGCTCGCCCGGCCGGTCCGGTCGGCTCGGCTGGCCCTCCCCGGCCGGCTGGCCCGGCCCGCTCAGGCGCTGGCCGCCAGGTCGGGGCCTATGACCAGCACCAGGTTGGCGGTGGCCCGTTCCGAGTTCGGGATCGGGGCGCTGGCCGGGGCCGGCACGGTCGGGTTGATGGCGCTGGAGGGGAGACCCACGGTGGCGGCGAGGGAAGCCGCCTCGGGCTGGTAGCCCGGGGTGAGGATGTAGATGGCCGAGGAGGTCACCTTGCTGGTGGCGTTGTCCGGGGGGAGGGTCTGGTAACCGGGGTTGGCCCGCAGCTTGTTGCTCCACTGCCCGGCCAGCGAGCCGGTGAGGACGCCGTTGAGGACCTGCAGCTTCACCTGCGAAGCCGGCACCACCGTCGTGGGGGTGGTGGTGGCGGGGGCGGTGGTGGGGGTGGTGGTGGCTGACGCGGACCTGCCGGTCGACGTCTGGGTGGACACGGCCTTGTGCCCGTTGCTCCGCGACAGCACCCCGATGGCCACGATGACCAGGACGGCGATGAGGACGATGGCCCTCATACCGTTGATCCCGCCGTCACGTCGGGACGGACCGCTCAAAAGCTCTTCCTTCCATCAAGGGGGCGGCCCTCGAAGCGGGCCCGCCTCCGGCGGATCCGGTCGCGCCGCAGCCGGCGGACCACCAGCGGAGCGACCGAAGCGGCTTCCTCCGAGTCGATCAGCCCGGCCAGGATCTGGCGGTACCGGCTGGCGGACAATCCCAGCCGGGCCTTGATGGCCGCTTCCTTGGAGCCGGACCCGGTCCACCAGGAACCTTCGAACTCGAGGATGGCCCGGTCGCGTTCGGAAAGTCCCATCCGGTCGAGACTGCCATCCCGGTGGGGGCGGATCAAGCATCCTGGCTGCCGCCCGGGCCTGCTCCGGGCCGGGGCGGGCACCGGTTCACCCCCGGGGCCGACGGGTAGCCACCACGCGACGGGCCGTCGGAACCCGCACATAGGCGGCCGGGTCAAGTCATCGGAGGTGGTCATGGAACAGGCGGGCACGATACCGCGAGGGCTGGTCGACGTCTCGGCGTGGAGGGATCTCCTGCTCCGGCCCGGCCCCGTCGCCACCGTCTGCCTGGCGGTGCCGGGCGCGTCCGACAACGCCGGCCCGAAGAACCAGCTGCGATGGCAGGAAGCCCGACGACGGCTCGAGGAACAGGGGGCGGTGCCCGGCGCCGTGGCGGCCGTCGACGACGTCATAGGCGACGCCCACCACTTCGGCGAGGGCCTGGCCGTCTACGCCGACGCCGGCGGGATCATCAACGTCACCTATTCGCCGGTGCCACCGCGCCACGAGGTGGTCCGGTGGGACACGCTGGCGTCGCTGTCGCCGGTGCTGGGCTGGCGGCAGCACCAGCCGACGTACCTGGTGGTCCTGGTGGACCACCAGGGAGCCGACCTGTTCGCCAGCGGGTCGGGGATCGCCGACCGCCACGAAGAGGCCGGCGCCGCGGACCGCTACCCGGTCGCCCGCAACGCTCCCGGAGGGTGGTCGCAGCGCCGCTACCAGCAGCACGCGGTT
>JAKAXN010000216.1 GCA_021816565.1 Actinomycetes bacterium | reverse complement strand
GACTCCGGCCTCGAGCAACTGCCTCATGGTTACGACAGCCATGTGGATTCCTTCCCATCGGTTGGATTCGGACCCGGTGCGCGCGCCCCCGCCGGTGGCGGGGGTGACCGTGGGTGCACCGGGGGTGTGGTGGACAGGTACCGGCCCGGATCAGCTCCGGACCGGCCGGTCATCCTAGCGCAGGCTCGGCCGCTCGGGTCCGCCGGGATGGCGTCGGCGCCGGGGCGTCAGCGGGGGTCGGGCGCCGGCGCCAGCAGGGGAAGGGCGCCGGCGTCAGCGGTCGGCCATGATGAGCCGGCCCCGCAGCTGCATGACCGCCTTGGTGTGGATCTGGCACACCCGGCTCTCGGTGACCCCGAGGACCTGGCCGATCTGGGCCAGCGTCAGGTTCTCGTAGTAGTAGAGGCTGAGGACGATCTTCTCCCGGTCCCCGAGGCGGTTGATGGCCCCGGCCAGGATCTGCTTCATCTCCTCGACCTCGAACGCGGCCATCGGCCCCTCGCCCCGGTCGGCCAGGGTGTCGCCCAGCGTGACCGACTCGCCCCGCTCGCCGCTGCCCCCGGAGATGACCTCGTCGAGGCCGACCAGGCCGATGTAGGAGATCTGGCTGAAGATGGACTGCAGGTCGTGCTCGGAGATCTGCAGCTCGCCGGCCACCTCGGCGTCGGTGGGGGCCCGCCCCAGCGAGGCCTCGAGGCTGGCGTAGGCCCGCTCCACGGCCCGGGCCTTGGTGCGCACCGAGCGGGGCACCCAGTCGATGGAGCGCAGCTCGTCGATGATGGCGCCCTTGATCCGGGTGATGGCGTAGGTCTCGAACTTGATGTTACGCCCGGCGTCGAACTTCTCGATGGCGTCGATGAGGCCGAACATCCCGTAGCTGACCAGGTCGGCCTGCTCGATGCTGTGGGGCAGGCCGGCCGAGACGCGCCCGGCCACGAACTTGACCAGAGGTGAGTACCGCACGATCAGCTGATCGCGGATCCGGCGGTCCCCGGTCGCCTTGTACTCGGACCAGAGACGGTCGACATCCTGGGTGCCTTCAGCGTCGTCCATCAGCCCGTCCTAACGTCCACCCAGCGTGCCGGCCGCCGCCTCGCGGGCGACCTCATGCTCATCCGGTCCGGTCACGGGCATGCAGGCTACTCGCGCCGGGCCGCCGCGGGCGGTTTCGATCAGGTTCGGGACCACCACCCTCCGCTCTCCGCCACCAGCCCGGCGGCATCCAGGCGCTGCAGGCCCCGGGCGACCGCCCCGGCGTCGAGACCGGCCCGGGCCATGAGGTCCCCGACGGTGGCCGGGCGCCGGCCCAGGGCCCGCAGGACCGCGGCCTCCACCGGGTCCGACCGCCCGGCCGGAGCCCGCCCTCCGGCCGGGCCGGCCCGCCCCCGGGAGCCGTCCGGAGCCGGTGGGTCGGGCCGGAACAACCCGATGGCGTCGAGCACGTCGCGGGCGTGGCGCACCGGCCCGGGCCCGTCGTAGAGCAACTGGTTGCTGCCCGCGCTGGCCGGGCTGCGCACCGGGCCGGGCACCACCCGGACCTCCACTCCCCGCTCCAGGGCCGCCTCGGCGGTGATCAGGCTTCCCCCCCGGGCGTGGGATTCGACCACCACCACCAGGCGCGCCAGCCCGGCGATGACCCGGTTGCGGGCGGGGAAGCGCCAGGCCTGGGGCGGGCGACCCGGCAGGTTCTCAGAGAGGATCACCCCGCGGCTCCCGACCCGGCGCCACAGCTCCCCGTGGCGGCGGGGGTAGGGGACGTCCACCCCGCTGGCCGCCACCCCGGCCGGCGGGGCGGCGCCACCGTCCGCCAGAGCGGACAGACAGCCCCGGTGGGCCGCCCCGTCGATACCGAGGGCCAGGCCGCTCACCACGCACACGCCGGCCGCCGCCAGGTCGCGGCCCATCTCGAACGCCACGGCCAGACCGTCGGGGGTGGCGTTGCGGGTGCCGACCACCGCCACGGCGGGCCGGTCCAGAGCGGTCAGGTCACCGCGCCAGAACAGCACCCCCGGCGGCTCCGGGTCATCCACCAGGGCGGCCGGGTAGTCGGGCTGTCCCCGCCAGGTGACCCCCACCCCGGAGCCGGCGAGCGGAGCCCACCACCCCGGAGGGTCCACCCGGCGGGCCGCCGCCGCCCAGGACCGGGCCGGCGCCGACCCCGGCCCGGCGATCGGCATCCGGCCCTGGTCGGGGCTGGCGCCCCGAGCCGGGCGCTCGATCCGCCCGGCCAGCACCGCCCGCCAGGCCTCCTCCGGGTCCCGCTCGGCCAGTATCCGCACCAGGGTGGCAGGTCCCATACCGGGCAGCCCGCTCAGGGCCGCGGCGTAGGCCTCCTGCCCGCTCACCATGGCCCCTGCCCGAGCGGGGCCGGCTCGGCGCCGGGCGACGATCCGGCTGGGCCCACCCCCCCGAGGAGGACCGGGGCCCTGAGGGCCAGGGCCGAGAACACGTCGACCTCCCGCACCGGGCCGTCCCAGCCGGACAGGTCGGCCACGGTGCGGGCCACCCGCCGGACCCGGTGCAGGCCCCGGGCCGACAGGCGGCCCTGACGCACCCGGGTCTCGAGCAGCTTCCGGGCCGCCGGCTCGAGTGGCGCGACCCCGTCGAGGAGACGGCCCGGGATGTCCCCGTTGGCCGGCGTCCCCCGCCGCCGGGCCCGGAGGCGGGCGTCCGCGACCCGGGCCGCCACGTCGGCGCTGCACTCTCCAGCCGGCGGTCCGGGACCGGCCGCCGGGTCGTCGCCCATCAGGTCCGAGACGTCCGGCCGCCCGATGTGGACGCGCAGATCGAACCGGTCGAGCAGCGGGGCCGACACCCGGGCCCCGTACCGGCTGCGGGCGGCCTCCCGGCACCGGCAGGAGCCGGGGCCGCCCTCGCTCCCGCACGGGCAGGGGTTCATGGCCGCCACCAGCAGCACCCGGGCCGGGAACGTGACGCTGGCCCGGGCCCGGCACACCAGTACCCTCCCCTCCTCCAGCGGCTGGCGCAGGGCGTCGAGGACGTCGGCGGGGAACTCCCCCAGCTCGTCGAGGAACAGCACCCCCCGGTGGGCGCAGCTCAACTCGCCGGGGCGCATCTGCGTCCCGCCCCCGCCCACCAGCGAGACCGGGGACGCGCTGTGGTGGGGGGCCCGGAACGGCGGCCGGCGCAGCGCCTCTCCGAGGGGCACGGGCAGGCCGGCAGCCGAGTGGATGCGGGCCACCTCGAGCGCCTCGTCCGCGGTCAGGGCCGGGAGCAGGCCCGCCAGCCGCTCCGCCAACATGGTCTTGCCGGCGCCGGGCGGGCCGACCATGAGCAGGTGGTGGGCCCCGGCAGCGGCCACCTCCACCGCCAGGCGGCCGAGGGGCTGGCCCCGCACGTCGCGCAGGTCCGGGACCGGCGGGGCGGCCGGTGATCGGGCCGGCGGGGGCGGCTCCTCCCAGGCCCGCCGGCCGAGGACGGCCCCCACCACCGCAGCCAGGGTCGGGGCGCACCGGGCCCCGGCCCCTCCGAGGAGGCGGGCCTCGGCGGCGCAGGCCGGCGGCAGCACCGGCACCCGTCCCTGCATGGCGTGGACCAGCGGCAGCACCCCCGGGACCGGCCGGAGACTGCCGTCGAGGCCCAGCTCGCCGACGAAGCCCAGCCCCTCGACGGCCGGGGCCGGGAGCTGGCCGTCGGCGGTCAGCACGGCCAGGGCGATGGGCAGGTCCAGGCCGGAGCCGCCCTTGCGCACCCCGGAAGGGGCCAGATTGACCGTGACCCGCTTCTGGGGCCATCTGAGCCCGCTGGAGAGGATGGCCGCCCGGACCCGGTCGCGCGACTCCCGGCAGGACGCGTCGGGCAGCCCGACGATGGTGAACGACGGCAGGCCCGTGGACACGTGGACCTCCACCGACACCGCCTGCCCCGCCACCCCGACCAGGGTGGCCGAATGAACCTCTGCCAGCACCGCGACACTCCTCGAGACCTCGGGAACCGATCCGGGGGGCCGTCGCGCCGGCCACCGAGCGCTACCGCGGAGGGTACCGGGGCCCTGCGACGGCCGACGCGGGAGAATGGGGACTGTGGCTGGCGACGAAGTGGATGTGCGGGTGGTGCACCCGTTCCAGGCGACCAAGGACTACGTGTGCCCCGGTTGTCAGCAGACCGTGGCCGCCGGCACCGGGCACGTCGTGGTGGTACCGCGCCGCGACGCCGACCTGCGACGGCACTGGCACCGACCGTGCTGGGAGCACCGGGGCCGCCGCCGGCCCGGGCGGTGAGCACCGGCGGCGATCCGCGAGACTCGGGGGCCATGATCCCCGGAGCGAACCATTCCCCGGCTGTCAGCTTCCGGCCGGCCGGGCCCGACGACGTCGATGCGGTGGTGGCCCTGGTGGAGTCCGCCTACCGGGGCGACAGCAGCCGGGCCGGATGGACCACCGAGGCCGACCTGCTCGACGGGCAGCGCACCGATGCCGGGCAGGTGAGGGCCCTGCTCGAGCGGCCCGATTCGGTGGTCCTGCTGGCCGAGACCGCCGGCGCCATCCGCGGCACCTGCCACTTGGAGCGGACCGGCCCCGCCACCGCCTATTTCGGGATGTTCGCGGTGCAGCCCGACCGGCAGGGCGCGGGGATCGGCCGGGCCCTGCTCGCCCGGGCGGCCCGCACGGCGGCCGGGTGGGGCTGCGCCGAGCTGCGCATGACGGTCATCCGCCAGCGGGCCGACCTCATCGCCTGGTACGGCCGGATGGGCTTTCGTCCCACGGGGGAGACCGAGCCGTTCCCCTACGGCGACGAGCGCTTCGGCCGGCCCCGCCGTGACGACCTCGAGTTCGTGGTCCTGGCCGGGCCCACCGGCCGGGAGGAACCCTCCGCCGCGGCCGTCGGGGCCGGCCCCGACGGACGGCCGTGAGCACCGCGGGGACCGACGGCCGGGCCTCTCAGGGCCTGTCGCTCAGCGTGCACATCCTGCGGGTGACGCTTCTCGACGTGACCCCCCCGGTGTGGCGCCTGCTCCGGGTGCCCAGCGCCGCCAGCCTGTCGGTGCTGCACCAGGTGATCCAGGTGGCCATGGGATGGGAGGACCGCCACCTGCACGAGTGGCGGGTGGGTGACGGGGTCTACACCGGCGCCGAGGAGGACTGGGGTGAGGGCGGCGGCGACGACAGCGAGGTGGTGCTCGGCGAGGTCGCGCCGGCCGATTCGGTCCTCCACTACGACTACGACCTGGGAGACGGGTGGGAGCACCTGGTCGAGGTGGTGGCGGTAGAGCCCTACGACGCCACGGTGCCGCCGCTGGCGGTCATGGACGGGGCCCGCTCGGCGCCGCCGGAGGACTGCGGGGGCCCGGCCGGCTACGAGCACCTGCTGGACGCCCTCGCCGACCCCGACGACCCCGAGCACGACGAGATGGTGGAGGCGTTCGGGGACGCCCTCGACCCCGAGTACTTCGACCGCCGGCGGGTCAACCTGCTGCTCGAGGAGTTCTGGCGGCCCACCTGAGCGGCCCTCGGGGAGCGGCCGGGGCGGGGACCGCCTCGGAGGGGGTTCAGGCCCGGCCCGTGAGGGCCCGGTCGAGGTCCGCCCAGAGGTCCTCGACGTCCTCGACCCCGACCGACATGCGCAGCAGGCCGGGTGGGAGGCCGCCCTCGCCCTCCCACCGGGCCCGCCGCTCGATGAGGGTCTCCACCCCGCCCAGGCTGGTGGCGACGGTCATCAGGCGGAGGCGCTCGACGGCGGCGTCGGCGGCGGCCGCCCCGCCCGCCACGTCGAACGCCACCATGGCCCCGAATCCGGTCATCTGCTCCCGGGCCAGCCGGTGGCCCGGATGGCCGGGGAGGCCGGGGTAGCGGACCGCCTCCACCGCCGGGTGGTCGACCAACCGGCGGGCCAGCTCAGCGGCGTTGGCTCCCGAACGCTCCACCCGCAGGGCCAGCGTGCGGACCCCCCGGAGGGCCAGCCACGCCTCCCACGGCCCGGGCACGGCGCCGTGCAGCGACCGCCGGCGGGTCAGCGCCGCGGCCACCTCGGGGCGGCTGGTGACCACCGCTCCCATCACCACGTCGGAGTGGCCGGCCAGGATCTTGGTGGCGCTGTGGACCACCACGTCGGCGCCCAGCTGCAGCGGCTTCTGCAGCAGCGGCGAGGCGAAGGTGTTGTCCACCACCACGTCCATGCCGAGGGCGTGGGCCCCCTCGCAGAGGGCCGGGATGTCGGCCACCGCCAGCAGGGGGTTGGTGGGTGACTCGATCCACAGCAGCCCCCCCGCCCCGAAGGTCCCCTCGCGGCCCGACGGCCGGCCCGGGGTCTCGCACATCTCGGCGCAGACCCGCAGCGTGGCGGCGGTGTCGGCCACGTCGACGGTCCGGAAGCGGAGCCGGCCCCGCGACGCCACGTCGGCCAGGAACCGGCGGGTGCCGTTGTACGAATCGCCGGGCACCACGACCCGCCCGGGGATCGGCAGGACCTCCAGGACGGCGGAGATGGCCGCCATCCCGGATGCGAAGGCCAGGGCCCGGCCGCCCTCCAGGGCCCCCAGTACCTCCTCGAGGGCGGTCCAGGTGGGGTTGCCGTCGCGGCCGTACACCGGCTCGCCGCCCTGGTGGAAGGTGGAGCTCATGACGACCGGTGGGTTGACCGGGGCTCCCCCCACCGCGTCGGGTCGGCCCAGGCGTACCACCTCGGTGGCGACCGACCACGCGGCCCGCTCCGGTCCCGCCGCCGATCCCGGCCGGGACTCGCTCAAAACGCCTCCTCCAGCACTTCCACCTGTCCGCCGGTCACCGACACCACGTCGAAGCGGACGTCCATGGGTCCTGCCCCCGGCACCGGCCCGCGGGCGCGCAGCCACTCGGCCGCCAGCCGCCGCAGCCGGGACTGCTTGGCTGCGGTGACCGCCTCGAACGGCTCCCCGAAGGCCCGCCCGGAGCGGGTCTTGACCTCGCTGAACACCAGCGTGCGGCCCTGGCGCACCACCAGATCGATCTCTCCCGAGCGGCTGCGCCAGTTGCGGTCCACCAGCTCGTAGCCGTGCCCGACGTACCAGGCCAGCGCCCGGTCCTCCCCCGCCGCGCCCAGCGCCCGGCGGCGGTCGCCGCCGGCCGGGGCTCCGGTCAGTACGACTCCTTCTCCGGGAGCTCCTCGATGTTGACGTCTTTGAACGTGACCACCCGCACGTTCGACACGAAGCGGGCCGGGCGGTACATGTCCCACACCCAGGCGTCGCCGAGCCTGATCTCGAAGTAGGTCCGGTCGCCCTCGCCCTTGGCCTCCATGTGGACCTCGTTGGCCAGGTAGAAGCGGCGCTCCGTCTCCACCACGAACTTGAACATGGAGAGAACGGCCCGGTACTCCTGGTAGAGCTGCAGCTCGATCTCGGTCTCGTACCGTTCCAGGTCCTCGGCGCTCATCGGTACGTCCCAAGCTCGCTCACGCCCCCATGGTAGGCCGCAGCCGGCCGGAAAGGCGCGAGCGCGGCCCGAGGAAGGTCCCGTCAGCCGGGCCGCCCGGAGCCGCCGGTCAGAGGAACGACGCGTCCCAGACCGGCCACACCTTCCAAATCGCCCGCCCCACGATGTGGCTCTCGGGGATCGGGCCGAACACCCGGCTGTCGAGCGAATCCCCCCGGTTGTCGCCCATCACGAACACGTGGCCGGCCGGCACGGTGAGCGGCCCGAAGGAGGAGG
>JAKAXN010000215.1 GCA_021816565.1 Actinomycetes bacterium | reverse complement strand
GGTCTCCTCGACACCGGGTCCGCCCGGTGCTAGAAAACTGAAACGCGTTACGGATAGCCGTCCGATCGGGGGGACCGGGGGCCGGCGCAGAGGGGAGCAACGATGGACCTGAGCGACATCAACCTGCTCGATCGGGACCGCTTCACGCAGGGCATACCGCACGAGTGGTTCACCTACCTGAGAGCCAACGCCCCCATCCACCACCACCCCGAGCCGGAACCGGGCCGGGGATTCTGGGTGTTCAGCCGATATGACGACGTGGTGGCCATCGGCCGCGACGCCAAGCACTTCTCCTCGGCCCAGAAGCGGGGCGGGGTGGTGGGCCTCGAGGACATCGAGATGACCGCCGACTGGGAGGGGGCGGAGCTGATGCTCTACATGGACCCCCCGTCCCACACCCGGCACCGTCGGCTGGTCAACCGCGGCTTCACCCCCCGCATGATCGGGATGCTCGAGCCCCACATACGTGACATCACCGGGCAGATCATCGAGCGGGCCATCGCCCGGGGCGAGCTGGATTTCGTGGTCGACGTGGCCGCCGAGCTGCCCCTCCAGGTCATCGCCGAGCTGATGGGGGTGCCCACGGAGGACCGCCACAGGATGTTCGACTGGTCCAACCGCATGATCGGCAGCGAGGACCCCGAGTACGCCGTCTCCGAGGAGAACGTCCAGCAGGCCCAGGTGGAGATGTTCATGTACGCCCAGGCCCTCGCCGACCGCAAGCGCCAGGATCCCGGTGACGACATCATCACCAAGCTGCTGTCGGCCGACATGGACGGCGACCAGCTGACGCCCATGGACTTCAACCTGTTCTTCATGCTCCTGGCCGTGGCCGGCAACGAGACCACCCGCAACGCCATCTCCCACGGCATGAACGCGTTCCTCGAGAACCCCGATCAGTACAGGCTGCTCGTCGAGCGCCCGGAGCTGATCGACTCGGCCGTCGAGGAGATCCTGCGGTGGGCGTCGCCGGTGATGTACTTCCGGCGCAACCTGACCTGCGACCTCGAGTACAAGGGCCATCAGCTCAAGGAGGGCGACAAGGTCAGCATCTGGTACGTGTCGGCCAACCGGGACGAGGACATGTTCGCCGACCCGTTCCGCTTCGACATCACCCGCTCCCCCAACGAGCACGTGGCCTTCGGCGGCGGGGGCCCCCACCACTGCCTGGGAGCCAACCTGGCCCGCATGGAGATGAAGCTGTTCTTCGAGGAGCTCACCCGGCGGGTGCCCCACGTGGACCCGACCGGCGACGCGGTGCGGCTGCGGTCCAACTTCATCGGCGGGATCAAGCACCTTCCGGTCCGCTTCGAGGCGGCCGGCAAGGTGATGGCCGGAGCCTGAGCCGGCCGGTGTCCTCCACCGTGGCGCCGGACCCCGCCACCCGGCCCCTG
This sequence comes from Actinomycetes bacterium, assembly GCA_021816565.1. The sequence goes on along the minus strand of JAKAXN010000215.1, from coordinate 6,269 downwards.
GCCGGGCTGCGGGTGCTCGACATGTCCACCGACAAGGCCGAGCTGTGCGGTCGGCTGCTCGCCGACCTGGGTGCCGACGTGGTCCGGGTGGAGCCGCCGGGCGGGGCGCCCAGCCGGGGCCTGCCACCCCTCTCGGGAGACCGGAGCCTCCATTTCGAGGTACGCAACTTCAACAAGCGCAGCGCCGTCATCGACCCGGCCACCCCCGCCGGCCGGGACCGCCTGCTCGACCTGCTGGCCCGGGCCGACGTGTGGATCGAGACCACCCGGCCGGGATGGCTGGCCGGGCTGGGACTGGACCCGGCCCAGGTGGCGGCCCGCTTCGGGCACCTCATCGTGGCGTCGGTCACCGACTTCGGCCAGACCGGCCCCTACAGCGGCTACGAGGCCACCGACGACGTGGTCACCGCCATGGCCGGGGAGATCTTCCGCAGCGGGGTCATCGAGCGGCCGCCGCTGCTGGTGCCCGGGTCGTTCTCCTACGACGTGTCGGGCATCATGGCCGCCTTCGCCGTACTGACGGCGTACTGGCAGCGCCTGGCCACGGGCCGGGGCCAGCACCTGGACATCTCCATCCTCGAGGCCACGGCCCAGATGACGGACTGGTCGCTGGCGAACTACAGCGCCACGGCCAGCCAGGGTGGTGCCTACTCCGAGCTGCGGTCGGGATCGGGGATCGTGTACCCCCTTTACCCGTGCAGGGACGGTTACGTCCGGCTGGTGATCCTCAGTCCCCGGCAGTGGCACGCCATGCGGGAATGGCTGGGGGACCCGGAGTTCCTCCAGGACCCGCACTGGGACTCGCTCCTCGGTCGCATGAGCATCCAGGAGGACATCCTGGATCCCATGTACGAGGAGCTGTTCATGACCATGGGCATGTCCGAGCTCTCCGACGAGGCCCAGCGGCGGGGCATCGTCATGACCCCGGTCATGCACCCGCGCGCCGTTCTCGAGGCCGAGCACTACCGGGCCCGCGGCGCCTTCGCCCAGGTCCGCCTCGGCGACGGCCGGGTGGGGAAGCTGGCGTCGGGATTCCTGGAAGTGGACGGGGGGCGGGCCGGGTTCCGCTGTGCGGCCCCGGCGGTGGGCGAGCACGACGAGGCGGTGGGCCCGTCGTGGCCCGACGCCCGCCCGGCGCCGGCCGGGGACGGGGGGCCGGGCGGGGACGGGGGGCCGGGCGGCAGGCTCCCGCTGGCCGGGCTGCGGGTGGTGGACTTCGGCCACGGCGGCGTCGGGGTGGAGGCGGCCCGCCTCTTCGCCGAGTACGGCGCCGATGTGATCAAGATCGAGAGCCGGGCCTACCCCGACTTCATCCGGCTGGTGGCCGGCTCGGAGCTCTCGCCATCTTTCGTGTCCTCCAGCCGCTCGAAGCGCAGCCTGGGTGTCAACATCAAGACCGCGGAGGGTCTGCAGCTGGTCCGGGACCTGATCCGGGCGGCCGACGTGGTGATCGAGAACAACTCGACCGGCACCATGGACGACATCGGGCTCGGCTGGTCGGAGCTGAAGGAGCTGAACCCGGGCCTGGTGATGGTCAGCAGCCAGCTGATGGGCTCCAGCGGCCCGTGGTCGGGGTGGCTGGGATACGGGCCGAGCACCCGCCCGGCCGGCGGCATGACCTGGCTGTGGAACTTCCCCGACGGGGGCATGCCCCCCGGGGCGTTCGTGATCTTCCCCGACCACCTGGTGGGCCGGGTATGCGCGGTGGGGGCCCTGGCCGGGCTGGCCCGGCGGCACCGGGGGGGCGGCGGCGGGCATTTCGAGGCGGCCCAGGTGGAGACCGTCCTCGGCCTCATGTCGCAGTTCTTCCTTCAGGAGAGCCTCGAGCCGGGGTCGGTACGGCCCCAGGGCAACCGCCGCGAGCGGGGCGCCCCGTGGGGGGTGTACCGCTGCGCCGGGACGGAACGCTGGTGCGTGATCACCTGCCGCCACGACCAGGACTGGGAAGCGCTGCGCAAGGCGCTCGGGGACCCGGAGTGGGCGGCCGAGGAGTCGTACCGGACGGTCGCCGGCCGGCGGGCCGCCCACGACGAGATAGACCGCCGCATCTCCGAGTGGACCGCCACCCTCCCCGACCGCGAGGTGATGGAGGTGCTGCAGTCCCACGGCGTCCCGGCGGGGATGATGTCCTACGCCAGCGACCAGCCGTCGGACCCGCACCTGCTGGCCCGCGGCTATCTGGCCCCCGTCGAGCAGCCCGGCCTCGGCCAGCTCATCCTGGAGGGGCCGGCGTTCCACGCGTCCGCCATGGGCCGCCCGCACATCGGGCCGGCGCCGGCCCTGGGCCAGCACACCCGCGACATCGCACGGGACCTGCTGGGCCTGGCCGACGAGCGCATCGACGAGCTGCTGGCCGCCGGCGTGCTCGAGACCACGCCGCCCGTCACGTAGGTTCTCGCCCGTGCCAACCGGCCGGGGACCGCTCGACGGCATCAGCGTGGCTCTGCAAGCAGCAGGTCGGCCGTACGCGGTGGCTGCCGGGCTGCTGTCCGGCCTGGGCGCGACGGTCGGCGACCCCACCGGCCCGGGGGCCCGGCTGATCCCGGCCCCGGGGCTCCGGGAGTCGGGCCGGGGCCCGGTGGACGAGGGGCTGCCCGACGGGACGCTCGACCACGCCACCGGGGTGGCCCTGGCCACCGCGGCGCTGGCCGGCTGGAGGTCCGGGACCCTGGTCGGGGTGTCCGAGCTGGGGGTGGCGATCGAGGTGTGGCTGCCGGAGGTGATGGCCGCCGCCTACGGGTCCCCCACGGCCATGCGGCCCCGGCCCCCGGCGGCGGCTCCCGGCGGGGGCTGGCTCAACCTCGATCTGGGAGCCGCCGGCGACGCCGCCGACTACGAGCGGCTGCTGGCCACCCTGGCCGTCGGCTCCGATGCGGCAACGGTGGCCGCCGCCGCCCAGGAGTGGCGCCTGCCGGTGTGTGACTACCGCCCGGTGGAGCCCGGCCCGGCGGCGGCGCCGCTCCGCTTCGAGACCGGCGGTGGGCGGGTGCCGGCCGCCGGGCGCTCGCCGGCGGGGGATCTGGCGGTGTGCGACCTCACCACCATGTGGGCCGGACCCCTGGCCACCCGGCTCCTCCAGGACCTGGGAGCGGAGATCCACAAGGTGGAGCCGGCCTTCCGGCCCGACGGCATGCGGGCGGTGGCGGGCGCGGGCATCCACCCGGGAGGTGTACAGGTCGAGCCGGGACGCGACTCGGCCATGTGGAACGCCCTCAACACCGGCAAGCACCATGTGGACCTGGACCTGCGCGATCCCGAGCAGATGGACCGGTTCGTGGCCCTGGCGTCGGCGTGCGACGTGGTGATCGACTCGTTCTCCCCCCGGGTCATGCCCAACTTCGGGGTGGAGGATCGCCTCGGGGACGGCCCGCTCCGGGTGTCGATGCCGGCGTTCCCGCCGGGGCCGCGCCGCCACTGGGTGGCCTACGGCACCGGCGTGCACGCCGCCTGCGGGCTGGGCCGGCGCGCCGACGGGACGGTCTGGGCCCCGGCGGTGTCGTATCCGGACCCGCTGGCCGGCCTGACCGGGGCCCTGGCCGTGATGGCCGGCGTGGTGGCCCGCCAGGCCGGCGTGGCGGTCACGCGGGTGGAGGCCACCCTGGCCGGGGCGGTCGGGCCGCTGACCGGCCTCCGCTCCCCGGCCCGGGTGGCGGAGCGCGGGAGCGGAGGCGGCGCCGGCGGGCCGGGGGTCGGGGCCGTCCTGCTGGAGACGGCGGAAGCGGAGGATCTGATGACCGTCCGCCGGGTGGGCGGACGGGACCTGCTGCACCCGACCGGACCGTTCCGGCCGCTCCCCGCCCCTGCTCCGGGTTGAGCCGGGCGGCCGCCGCGGCGGTCGTCGAATAGAAGCAGAATGTGTTCTAGTTTGATGCCCCGAGATGACCGACGCCGCCCACGCCACCGCTGTCGACGGATCGCCGCTCACGCCCAAGGCTCTGGTACGCCGCCAGAGGATCGTCGAGACCGCCATCGAGCTCGGCACGGAGGGTGGATACGAGGCCGTCCACATGCGGGTGGTGGCCGAGCGGGCCGGGGTGGCACTGGCCACCGTCTACCGCTACTTCGAGTCGAAGGACCACCTGCTGTCGGCCGCCGTCTCGGAGTGGACGGCACAGCTGCAGTCCCGCCTGGCCCGCTCCCCCGCCCGGGGCGACACCCCGGTGGAGCAGCTGGTGGACGTCCTGCGCCGGGCATCGAGGGGCCTCGAGCGGCGTCCCCGTTTCGCCGCGGCACTGATACGGGCGCTGGCCTCCCCCGACCCGGGGGTGGCGGTGGCGGCCGCCGACGTCCGCCACCAGATCAGCGCCATCAGCACCCCGATCCTGAGCGACCTCCCGCCCGAGGACGTGGAGGCCATCGTCGGGGTGATCGGCCACGTGTGGAACTCCTCCATCATGAACTGGGCCAACGGCCGGGCGCCGATCTCGAGCATCGGCGACGAGCTCGAAAGGGCCGCCCGCCAGCTGCTGGCCGGCCGGGGCTGAGCCACCACCCGCGGACGCGCCAACGAACGGATTCCGGCCCCGGACCGGCGGTTCCGGGATTTCCCCGATTTCGTCCGGGCAGCACGGCAGTACCGGTGGACCCGGACCAACCGGACACCGGCCTGACCACCTTGGGCCTTTAAGTCCGGGACCTCCGGGGGGCCGCCCGGCCCGGCGGAAGGTCCGTCATGGGCGCCTGTTTCAGGGTCTCCCAGCGGCTGCCGACTCCCGGTGCGTGAAGGTCAGGCCTCCGAGGGTCAGCCCGGTCTCCAGGCCGGGCATGACAGGCTCGCTCCCCCCGCTCATCCGCCTCCTGCCCCCCGTGCCGCTGCGGCGGGGGACGCCCCGACCGGCCGGGGGCACGGCTTCGGCCGTCCCTCCCGACGGGTCCCTCACCGGGGCCGGTCCGGGGCCCCGGCCCGGGACCGACCGCCGGACCGGGACGACCCGCCGGCGGGTCGCGGCCGCGGTGGTCATCATGGTGGTGGCGACCGGCGCTGCGGTCGCCTACCGGGCCAGCGGGTGGCACCTGGGCGCCGCCGCGGGCCACCGCCATCCGGGGGTCGCCACGGGGAGCACCCCCTGGTGGCGCCGGTACGCGGAGTTCGAGTTGGCCACGGTGGCGGCGCTGGCGGTGGCGGTGGCCGGGTGGGCCTACCGCCAGCACCGGGTGTCGTCCATGATGGCCGCCACCGCGTCGTTCGAGGCGGCCCGGGCCCGGACGGTCGAGGACGCCACCGCCCCCCGGCCGGTTGCCGAGCGTCCCACCACCCGGTTCTCCGACATCGCCGGGGCGGAGGAGGCGGTGGCGGACCTGGCCGAGATCGTGGCGTGGCTCAAGCAGCCCGAACGCTATGCCCGCATGGGCGTCACCCTCCCGCGGGGCGCGCTCCTGTCCGGTCCCCCCGGCACCGGGAAGACCCTTCTGGCCCGGGCGGTGGCCGGCGAGGCGGAGGTGGCGTTCTTCTCCGCCACCGGGTCCGACTTCGACAACCGCTACGTCGGCACCGGCTCCGACGCGGTGCGCAAGCTGTTCCGCCAGGCCCGCCAGCAGCAGCCGGCGATCGTCTTCATCGACGAGATCGACACCGTCGGGCGCCGCCGCGATGCCAGCACCCACGAGGAGCGCAACGCCACCCTCAACGCCCTGCTGGCGGAGGTCGACGGCTTCGAGGCCAAGGACGCCCAGGTCGTGCTGATCGCAGCCACCAACCGCCCCGACATCCTGGACCCGGCCCTGACCCGGCCGGGTCGCCTGGAGCGCCATGTCCACATGGGCCTGCCCGACCGGAAGGGACGCCTGGGCATCCTGGCGGTGCACGCCCGGCGCCGTCCCCTCGGTCCGTCGGTCGACCTGGACGCCCTGGCCTCGCGCACTCCGGGGATGAGCGGCGCCCAGTTGGAGCGGGTGCTCAACGAGGCGTGCATGGAGGCGGTGAGACGCGACCTCGACGCGGTCGACGCCGGCTGCCTGGAGGCCGGCCTGGCCACCGTCGCCATGGGCCGGGCCCGCCACTCCGCAGTGGTCAGCGAGAGCGATCGGATCACCACCGCCTGGCACGAGGCCGGCCACGTCGTGGCGGCGATGGTGACACCGGGTGCTGCGCCCCCGGTCGCGGTGTCGATCCTGCCGCGCGGACAGGCCGGGGGTGTCACGTGGATGTCGGGCAACGACGACCAGTACCTGTCGCGCTCCGCGGCCCACGCCGAGCTGACCGTCCTGCTCGGCGGCCGGGCCGCCGAGGAGCTGCTCCACGGCGACGACTTCACCTCGGGGGCGGCCAA
>JAKAXN010000214.1 GCA_021816565.1 Actinomycetes bacterium | reverse complement strand
ACGTCGGGGGCGAACTCCTCGAACACCCGCCACATCTCCTCCGGCGAGTACACCTGCAGGTCGACCATGCGCACCGGGTGCCCGGCGGAGCGCACCGCGCTGGCGATCCGCTCGAGGCCGAGGGGCTCCAGCCGGAGGAACAGCTCGGAATACATCAGGGACCCGGGATGGACCAGGAGGGTGCGGTTCTTGCTCTTATTCATCAGTCACCGGCGGTCCAGTTACCCCCGGCGGGTCGCCCGAAACGACCGCCGGACGGGATACTGGAGGGGACCCCATGACGACCTCCCACCAGGCCCTGGCCAACCGTTTGGACGGCCTGACCGTACGAGACCGCCACCGGCTGGCCCGGAGGCTCGAGCGCGCCTCGCGCCAGCGGGGCGACCGGCTGGTGCGGGAACTGGAGAGCATCGCCGCGGCGGTGTCGAAAGCCGAGGCCCGCCGGGCCGCCCGGGTCGCTGCGGTGCCGGAGGTGTCCTACCCGCCGCAGCTGCCGGTCAGCGCCCGGCGGGACGAGGTGATGGCCGCCATCCGGGATCATCAGGTGGTGGTGGTGGCCGGGGAGACCGGCTCGGGCAAGACCACCCAGATACCCAAGATGTGCCTGGAGCTGGGCCGGGGGGTGGACGGCATGATCGGCCACACCCAGCCCCGCCGTATCGCCGCCCGCACCGTGGCCGAACGGGTCGCCGAGGAGCTCGGCGTTCCCCTGGGCGGGGCCGTCGGCTACCAGGTGAGGTTCACCGAGACCGTCGGCGACACCACGCTGGTCAAGGTCATGACCGACGGCATCCTGCTGGCCGAGATCCGCCACGACCGGCTCCTCAGCTCCTACGACACCATCATCGTGGACGAGGCCCACGAGCGCAGCCTGAACATCGACTTCCTGCTGGGGTACCTGGCCCAGCTGCTGCCGCGCCGCCCGGACCTCAAGGTCATCATCACCTCGGCCACGATCGACACCGGCCGCTTCGCCGCCCACTTCTCGGCGCCGATCGTGGAGGTGTCCGGCCGGACCTACCCGGTGGAGATGCGCTACCGGCCCCCGGGCGACGGCGACGGCGACGGCGACGGCGACGGCGACGGCGACGACGTCAACGCCGCCATCTGCTCCGCGGTGCGGGAACTGGCCGGCGAGGGTCCGGGGGACGTGCTGGTGTTCCTCCCAGGCGAGCGCGACATCAGAGACGCCGCCGGAGCGCTGCGCGATTCCGGCCCGGAGGGACTGGAGATCCTCCCGCTCTACGCCCGGCTGTCGGCGGCCGAGCAGCACCGGGTGTTCCGGCCCCACCGGGGCCGGCGGGTGGTTCTCGCCACCAACGTGGCCGAGACGTCCCTGACCGTCCCCGGCATCCGCTACGTGGTGGACACCGGACTGGCCCGCATCTCCCGGTTCAGCCACCGCACCAAGGTCCAGCGGCTACCCATCGAAGCGGTCTCGAGGGCCTCCGCCGACCAGCGGGCCGGGCGGTGCGGGCGGACCGGGCCGGGGGTGTGCATCCGCCTCTACTCGGAGGAGGACTACGCCGGCCGTCCCGAGTTCACCGACCCGGAGATCCTGCGGACCAACCTGGCCTCGGTGATCCTCCAGATGGCGGCCACGGGCCTGGGCGAGGTGGAATCCTTCCCCTTCATCGAGCCGCCGGACCGGCGCAGCATCGCCGACGGCCGGGCGCTACTGGAGGAGCTCGGCGCCTTCGAGCGCCGCGACGGCGAGCTGCGGCTGACCGACACCGGGCGGCGGCTGGCGGAGCTGCCGCTGGACCCCCGGCTCGGCCGGATGGTCGTCGAGGCCGAACGCCGGGACTGCCTGCGGGAGGTCACCATCATCGCCGCCGCCCTGTCCATCCAGGACCCCCGGGAGCGACCGGCGGACAGGGCCCAGGCCGCCGACGAGATGCACCGCCGCTTCGTGGTTCCCGACTCCGACTTCCTCGGCTACGTGCGCCTGTGGGACCACCTGGCCGAGATGCAGTCGCAGCTGTCGGGCAACCAGTTCCGCAAGCGTTGCAAGTCCGAGTACCTCCACGTCCTGCGGATCAGGGAATGGCAGGACCTGGCCGGCCAGATCCGCCAGACGTACCGATCGCGCGGCGTCCACGCCAACCGGGAACCCGCCGCTGCGGACCAGGTCCATCAGGCGCTGCTGGCCGGGCTGCTGTCCCACGTCGGCATGCGGGACCGGGTGAGAGGCGACTACCAGGGTGCCCGCAACACCCGGTGGCTGATCGGGCGGGGATCGGCTCTGGCGCGCCGGCAACCTCCGTGGGTGGTGGCCGGCGCTCTGGTCGAGACCGAGAGGACATGGGCCCGTACCGTGGCCCGGATCGACCCCGGCTGGGCCGAGCAGCTGGGCGCCCACCTGGTGAAGCGCAGCTACTCCGATCCGTGGTGGGACCCCAAGCGGGGGGAGGCCATGACCGAGGAGCGGGTGACCCTCTACGGGCTCCCTGTGGTCTCCGGCCGGCCGGTCAGCCTGTCGCGGGTGGACCCGGCGGAGGCCCGCCGTATCTTCATCGAGGAGGCTCTCGTCGCCCGCAACTGGTCGGCGACGGTGGCGCCCCTGGAGCGCACCGCCGAGCGCATGGAGCAGGTCCGGGTTTGGGAGGAGAGGGTCCGCCGCCGGGACCTTCTGGCCGGACCGGAGGTGCTGGCCGACTTCTACGACCGGGCCCTCCCGGCCGAGGTGACCAGTGGCCGGCGCTTCGACCGGTGGTGGCGGCGCGAGCGCGACCGCCGCCCTGACCGGCTGGACGTGCCCCTGGAGGTGCTGGTCGACCGCCGCGGCAGCCCGGTGGACTTCTCGGGTTACCCCGACCGCTGGTCCACCGGGGAGGTGGAGCTGCCGCTCACCTACCGCTACGAGCCCGGCACCGACGACGACGGGGTGACGGCCACGGTGCCGCTGGCCGCGCTCAACCGGCTGTCACCGGCCGGGTTCGACTGGACCGTTCCGGGATTCAGGCCGGAGCTGGTGACCGCCCTGGTCAGGATGCTCCCCAAGCAGCAGCGCCGGGCCCTCGGCCCGGCCCGGGATGTCGCCGAGGCCGTCCTGGATGGGATCGGTCCCGGCGACGGACCGCTGCTCGAGGTGGTGGCGGCCCGGCTGGCCCGCCTGAGCGGCGAGGCGGTCAGCCCCGACGTCTGGGACGTCGGGGACCTGCCGGCCCACCTGCGGGTTAACTTCGAGGTGGTCGACGACGACGGTCGGGTCCTGGCCCGCGGCCGGGACCTGACCGGGCTGCAGGACCGGCTGCAGGACCGGCTCCGGGCCGTCCTGGCCCGCATGGCCCCGGAGCTGATCCGCCACGGGGCCACCGCGTGGGAGTTCGGAGAGCTGCCCCGCCGGGTGAGGAAGGGGCACCTGGAGGCGTATCCGGCCCTGGTCGACGAGGGCGACTCCGTCGGCGTGGCTCTCCTCGACTCGCCCGGCGCGCAGGCCGACAGCATGTGGCGGGGCACCCGCCGCCTGCTGCTGCTGGCCGCGCCCCTGCCCTCCGCCCATCTGCAGCGGCGGCTCACCAACGACACCAAGCTGGCGCTGGCCCGCTCCGGCACCCCCCTGGCGGAGCTGCTGGCCGACTGTGCCACCTCCGTCACCGACCGGATCATCGTGGCCCACGGCGGGCCGCCCTTCGACGGCACCCGCTTCGACGCCATGGCCTCCGACGCCCGCCGGGACCTGGTGGAGAGGGTGGCCCGCCTGGCGACCATCGCCGGCGGGGTCATGGCCGCCGCCGAGCAGGTGGGCGACGCTGCCTCCAGGCTGGAGCGCCAGGACCGGGACGGCCAGCTGCGGCTGGCGCTGGCCGACGTCCGCCAGCAGGTCCGGGACCTGACCCGGCCCGGCTTCGTGACCTCCGCCGGTACGGCCCGCCTCGGCGACCTGCTGCGCTACCTCGACGCCGCCGGACGGAGGCTGCAGCGGCTGCCGGCCGATGCCCGCCGCGACGCCGAGCGCCAGGCCGCCGTCGGCCGGGTGCGGGGCCGCTACGAGGCGATGGTGGACCAGGTGCTGGCCGGGACCGCCCCGCCGGCGGTGCGGGCCGGTCTGGCGGACATCCGCTGGATGATCGAGGAGCTCCGGGTCTCGCTGTGGGCCCAGTCACTCGGCACCCAGGGCCCGGTGAGCGAGGCCCGGATCATGCGGGCCATCGACCGGCTCGGCGGCTGAGGATCAGCGGACCCCGAGCAGGTCCACCACGAACACCAGCGTCTCGCCGCCCTTGATCACTCCCCCGGCGCCGCGCGCGCCGTATCCCAGCTGCGGCGGGATGGTCAGGCGCCGACGGCCTCCTACGCGCATCCCGGCCACCCCCTGGTCCCATCCGGCGATCACCTGTCCGGCCCCCAGGCCGAACTCGAAGGTCTCACCCCGGTCCCAGGAGGCGTCGAACTGCCTGCCGGTGGACCACGCCACCCCGACGTAGTGGACGGAGACCTCCTGGCCGGGCCGGGCCTCGTCGCCGTCGCCGACCTCCAGGTCCTCGATCACCAGCTCTGCGGGCGGGTCCTGCTCGGGAATTTCGACCTCGGGCTTGGCCACGGTGCCTCCTCGGCGGGGCTAGGGGGAAACGACCAACCTACCCGGCTCAGACCCGGCCCTTGTCCGGATCCCCGGCCGGGACCGCCTCGAGGACCTGTACGTCAGGCGGCCCGGCCACCAGCCCGGCCAGCCGCTCGTTCATGGCCCTGATGGCCGGTCCGGCCCCGTGGGCGGCCAGGGCGTCACGGTCGCGCCACTTCTCGACGAAGACCAGCCGGTCGCGACCGCGGTGCAGGGCGTAGCGCTCGCAGCCGTCCTCCTGGTGGACCGACGGGATCAGATCCGCCAGGACGGCCTCCACGGCCTCCATCTGGCCCGGGTTGGGGATGATCGTGGCTACCAGTACCGGCATGCGGGGCACTCCCTCGAGTTTGTCGACCCGGCGTCGGACGCGTCGCGCCGACCCGGTTGGATCCCCCGATGCTAACGACGGGGCAGGCAGCCCGGGCCGGGACGACGAAAAGGACAACAGGTAATATCGGGGGCTTACGAGCGACACGAGGGCCGGGGATGCGACAGCAGCGAGACGTCGGGGTCGTGGAAGCCGCCGGCCGGAGCCCCGACCGCCGGGCCCGGGCCCTGATGGCGGCGGCCCTGCTGCTGGTCGGCTCGGGGGCGGTCACCGCGGCCTCCGGAGCCCTGCAGCCATCCCGGGGGCGGCCGGCGCGGGTGGCCACCGCCGACCCGACCACCACCGCTCCCACCACCGTCACCACTTCGTCCACGTCCACGACCACGACCACCGTCGCCCGCCCGGCGCCGGTCGTGACCACCGCTCCGCCGGCGACCACGACCGTGACGTCCCCGCCCCGGACGACCACCGTGGCCCCGGTCGCCACGGCCTCGGCACCGGCCTGCCCAACCGGAGGGTGCATCACCGTCGACGCGGCCACCCCGACCGGACCGGTCGACCACGCCGGAGCGGGCTTCAACCTGCTTCCGAGCGCCGACACCAACTCCCGGGAGCTGAGCAACCTGGGAGCCACGATGTACCGCTCGGTGCCGGCCCCCGGCTCGGCCGGCCTGTACAACTGGGGTAGCTGGTCGGCGGCTTCGGCCAGCGGAGCCCGCACCACCTTGATCCTGTCCGATCTGTGGGCCCAGACGGCCAAGAACGGCGGGCCCCCGCCCACGCCGTGGTCCAACTGGTCGGCGTACACCTCGTGGGTGCGCTCGACGGTCCAGAATGTCCTGGCCAGCGGGCAGCGGGTCGACTACTGGGACGTCTACAACGAGCCCGGCTGGAACAACTACTACTCGGCCGCGGACTTCGCCTCGGAGACCCCCGACGATCTGCTGCAGCAGTTCCTGGTCAGCTACCAGGCCATAAAGTCGGTCGACCCGGGAGCGGCCATCGTCGGCCCGTCTATCGGCGAGTGGTCGCTGACCCCGCTCCCGCCCAACAACCTGACCCACGAACCGGACCTCGGCACCTTCCTGCGCTTCGCCGCGGCGCACGGCCTGCAACTGGCGGCGGTGGCCTGGCACGACAACGGCAAGACCCCGGCGACCATCTACGCGGACGCCGAGGCCACGTGGAACCTCATCCGGTCGCTGCCGGGACTGGGCCACCCGCAGATGTTCCTCGACGAGTACGGGTCCCGCTGGACCCAACCGGTCCCCGGCTGGGACGTCGGGTACCTGTCCACCATCGCCAGGGCGGGCATCGCATCGGCCGAGCGGTCCTGCTGGGACAGCTGCACCCTGGCCACCCTCGACGGGCTGCTGACCGACGGCGGTCAGGCCCGGACCTCGGACTACTGGGTCCGTAGCACCTATGCCGAGATGACCGGCCAGACGGCGGCGTCCAGCACGAGCACCGACTCGCTGGCCGCTCTCGGATCCATCGATTCCTCCCACAACCAGGTGGTCGCTCTCATCGGCCGCCTCCAGGGCTGCGCCGTGGCCAGCTGGTGCAACACCGAGTGGCGGCCCCGGGAATCGCCGGTCCCGCCGGCCGACGTGCGGGTGCACCTGATCGTCCCCTGGACGACCGACCGGCCGGCCATCCAGCTCAGCTCCGAGACGTTCCAGCCCGGGGCCGCGGTCAGCGGCCCGACCCCGGCCGCCCCGGCCTCGCTGACGGTCACACCTGCCGGCCCGGGCGCTACGGAGGTGAGCTTCACCATCCCGAGCTTCCCCGACGGAGCCGCCTACAACCTGTTGGTGACCCCGGGTAGCTGACCGCCAGGCTTGCGGGCCGGCCGTCCCATCTGGTCGAATGATCGGATTGCCCGCTGGGTGCCGTGTCACCCGGACGCAGAGTACGACCCCCCTAGTGCTGGGTCACCGGCGGGCATCGAGAAAGGAGAGCCGCTTGAAACGCGCCCTCATCTCGGCGGCCATCACCGCTGCCGGCATTTCCCTGTCATCGGCCCCGGCATGGGCGGCCAGTGACTCCTCCCAGGCGGTCCTGCCCGGCCAGGCGGCCTATCAGGTTGCCCCTGGCGACTCCTACTGGTCGGTCAGCCAGCACTACGGCGTCACCATGCAGGACCTGGCGGCGTGGAACCACAAGGACCTGTGGTCCCCGCTCGACGCCGGCTGGACCCTGCAGATACCGCCGGCCGGCTGGCACGCCCCGGCCTCGGTCCCGCAGGTGACCGAGAGCAGCTACAGCCCGGCGAGCTACACCCCCGCGGCGGCGGGCTACCCGACGAGCGGCTACGGCTACTCACCGTCGGGCGTGTGGGCCTGCATCGCCCAGCACGAGTCGGCCAGCAACCCGGCCACCGATACCGGCAACGGCTACTACGGCATGTACCAGTTCACGATGAGCAGCTGGCAGGCCGGAGGCGGCACCGGCAACCCGGCCGACGCCTCGCCGGCGGAGCAGACGGCGGTGGCCCAGCAGGTCCAGCAGCAGCAGGGCTGGGGCGCCTGGCCGGTCACCAGCCGGGAGTGCGGCGCCTAGACCCCGAGGGCCGGGAGGTGGAGGCGGCGGGCCGGGGCGGTCCGGCCCGCCGCCGTCCCCTCAGAGTCCCACCAGGCCGGTGGCGCCCTGCAGGAGCAGGCTGCTGACGCCGACTGCGGCCCACAGGACCGCTCCCAGCAGAAGTGGCCGCCATCCGGCCCGGCGCATGGCCGCCGGGCGGGTCGACAGACCGATGGCGGCCAGGGCGGCGG
>JAKAXN010000213.1 GCA_021816565.1 Actinomycetes bacterium | reverse complement strand
CGATCTCCGGCGGGGCCGGGACGGGAACAGCAGCACCGCCAGCGTCACGATCAGCAGCAGGCCGACCATCGACCAGCCCAGGATCAGCTCCTGCAGGCGGGAGTAGGCGTTGAAGGCGAAGTGCCACGAGACGATGACCAGGTTGATCAGCATCCAGATGCCGACGGCCTGGGCGCCGGTGGTCTCCAGCAACCTGCGGAGGCGGCTCATCCCGGCTCGCTCCCGATGACGACCGCCTCTTTCTCCTGCTCCTCCCTCAGCTCGTGGAGGGGGTAGTACGACCTGATGGGAGGGATGGCGGTGAAGTTGAAGCGGGGCGGGGGGGAGGTGGTGGCCCACTCCAGGGTGTGGCCGCCCCACGGGTCGGCCGGGGCCGGCACCCTGCGGTGCAGCGAGCGCACCACGTTGATGATCCACACCACCATGGCCACGGCCAGGATCCCGGCGCCGATGCTCGAGATCAGGTTGTAGACGGTGATGTGCTCCGACGCCGGGTAGGTCGCCACCCGCCGGGGCATGCCGTAGTACCCGCTGAAGAACATGGGCAGGAACGTCACGTTGGTGCCCACCACCATCAGCCAGAAGTGGGTCTTGCCCAGCTTCTCCCCCAGCATGGTCCCGGTCACCTTGGGCCACCACAGGTAGAACCCGGCGAAGAAGCCGAACACGCTGCCGGCGAAGAGGGTGTAGTGGAAGTGGGCCACCACGAAGTACGACCCGTTGACGTGGTAGTCCACCACCGGGGTGCCGAGCATGATCCCGCTCAGGCCCCCGATGGCGAACTGCGGTATGAACGCCAGGGCGAACAGGAGCGACGTGGTGTAGACCAGCCGGCCGGTGACGACGGTGCCGAGGAAGCCGAAGTACTCCACCCCGGCCGGCACGGCCAGCATGATGGTGGTCAGGCTGTAGTAGTCGTTGGCCGACTGCCCGGACACGAACAGGTGGTGACCCCACACCGCCATCGACAGCGCGGCGAAGCTCAGGAGGGCCCCGACGGTGAACTTGTAACCGACGTACGGTTTGCCGGCGAATGTGGCCAGGGACTCGGCCACCGCCCCCACGAACGGGAAGAACATCACGTAGACGACCGGGTGGCCGTAGAACCAGAACAGGTTGTCGTAGGCGATGTTGAGGTAGTTGCTGTTGAAGATGGACGGGTCCATGCGCCCGGCGGCCATGATCGACGCCGCCACCAGCACCGAGGGGAACGAGGCGATGGTCATGAGGACCGTCACCACCTCCGACCAGGTGAACACCGACATCCGCATGAGCGTCATGCCCGGGGCCCGGAACCGGGTGGCGGTCCACAGCACCGACCACGACTGCAGGATCATCCCCGAGGCGGCGAGGAACGTGCCCACGATCCACAGGCTCTGGCCCTGCCCGGGGCTGTAGATGCTGTCGGAGAGCGGGGTGTAGGAGTACCAGCCGGCGTCGGCCGCCCCCCCGCCGGTGAACACCCCTGAGTACAGGGCCACCGCCCCCATGGCGTACAGCCAGTAGCCGAGCAGGGCGATGCGGGGGGCGGCTATGCCGGGGGCGCCCACCTGCAGCGGCACCAGGTACACGCCCATCCCGATGGCGAAGGGGGTGATGACCAGGAAGATCATCCCGGTGCCGTGCAGGGTGAACAGCTCCGAGTACAGGTGGGGGCTGACGATCTGCTGCAGGGGCTGGGCCAGCTGCGCCCGCATCACCAGCGCCAGGGCCCCGTTGGCCAGGAACAGCACCAGCGCGGTGATGATGGTGATCAGACCGATCCGCTTGTGGTCGGTGGTGGTGAAGGTGGCGGCCAGCCCCCGGGCCTCCAGCGACGGCGGCGGGGCGTCGCTGGTCCCCGGTCCGGCGGCGGGGGTGCCGGGACCGATCTCGGTGGTGGTCATCGGGCCGCCTTCTCCTCGCCTGTGAGCCAGCTGGTGAACTGCCCGGGCGTCACGGCCGACACCCGGAAGTGCATGGCGTAGTGGTAGAGCCCGCAGAACTCGGCGCACTCCCCCAGCCAGTTGCCGGTGTGGTGGATGACCGTTTCGAAGTGGTTGACCCAGTTGGGATAGGCGAAGGTCTTGTAGCGCAGCTCGGGGATCCAGAACGAGTGGATGACGTCGGCCGAGGTGACGTTGAAGCGGACCACCTCACCGGTGGGCACGACGAGGGTGGGGATCTTCCCGTCTACGCAGTTGGCGGTCACCGAGACCGGCGTGCCCTGGTAGGCGAAGCGCCAGCACCACTGGTAGCCGGTGACGTTGACCTGGAGCTGCGGCTTCGGGTGGGGGGAGGTGTTCTCGGTCAGCGAGAAGGTGACCAGCCCGGCCGCCACCACCGCCAGGAGAGCGGTGTAGGACGCCTCGGTCTTGGTGAAGTCGTGCTTCTGCGAGGCGTGGCGGCCCCACCTGGTGTAGGAGCGCACCACGGCGAACAGCAGGATCAGCAGGATCAGGCTGAACACGACGATGGCGATCGTCACCTCGACCCTGAAGGTGTGGTTGAACCGGAGCGGCAGGTTCACCGGCCCGCCCAGATGGTCAACTTCACTCCCGGCTCTCCTTCTGTCACCCGATCCCTGCCGAAGGCACCGCCTAGTTACCCGCGGCCGGGAGGCGGAAACACGGTGGTGCGGTCGGTTGTCCGCACGTGCGCACAGGCACCGGTCGGCCTCGATGGACGGGGCGACCGGGGTGGCCCGGGCGCAGGGAGGAGCCCGTCCCCCGACGCGCCGGCATCTACAGCAAATGGCCGGACGAGATGTGTATGCGATCGAGTCGACACATCGGACGTCTGATACCGGAGTTCGGTGCCCGGGTAGCACCAAATGGAGCGGCTCGAGGCTGCTCCGGAAAGGAGACGATACCATGACTATGGCCGGTCGTGTCAACGAAGGCCAGGTGCGAAATGGGAGTTCAACTGATCCTGTTGTCGATCTAGCCACCTCGGAAACGGATGAGGCCTGGCTGGCTCGAACCCGGGTGGTCCTGAACCCGATCGCCGCCCCTTCCATCATGGGCCTGTTCGGCTTTGCCATCGCCACGGCGATGGTCGGTGCCTGGCAGGCGGGGTGGTACGGCGGTTCCGGCACAGGAGCGATCCTGTGGCCATTTGCTCTCTTCGCAGGCGGAGTGCTGCAGGCTATTGCAGCGATAGTTTCGTTCAAGGCCCGTGACGGTGTGGCGGTGGCAATGCACACCATATGGGGCGCTTTCTGGCTGGGCTGGGGCCTTCTGATGGCCCTGAGCTCCACGGGTATCCTGCCCATCCATCTCAAGTTCGGCGTGGCCAACGCCGGCTTTGCCTTCTGGTTCGTCATGCTGGCGGCCATCACCATCAGCGGCACCATCGCAGCCATGGCCCAGAGCGGCCTGCTCACCCTGGTGCTCGGCACCCTGGCGGCTGGCGCCAGCCTGACCGCGGCCGGATTCTGGTCCGGCAATCTGGCCACCACGGAAGCCGGTGGCTGGCTGTTCGTGGTGTCGGCGGCGGCGGCCTACCTGTTCGCCACCGGCATGATGCTCGAGGGCGCCACCGGGCGGGCCATCATCCCGCTCGGGAAGTGGAGCAAGGACGCCAACGTCCCGGGTCGCAAGATCACCCGGCCCCTGGAGTACCCCGCCGGCATGCCCGGCGTGCGGGTGGGCCAGTAGGGACGGCCCCGCCCACAGCCACCCTCGGCGGTGGGCCCGCTCCGACAGGAGCCGGCCCACCGGGGGGAACCGGGCGATCAGTTGTACCCATCCGATTCGATGGCCCGCCGGGATCCCGGCGGGCCATCGACGCGTCGGGGTCCCGACCCACCCGGCCAGTTACGGGACGCCCGGCCGGGGAACCTAGACATGCGATGACCGAGGCCAGATCGACGCGGGGCCGGCCGGAGTGATCGAGGTCCGCCACCTGCGGTACTTCGTGGCGGTGGCCGAGGAACTGCACTTCGGCCGGGCGGCGGAGAGGCTGCACATGGCCCAGTCCCCGCTGAGCCACCAGATCCGCCAGCTCGAGCGCCGGCTGGGAGTGGTCCTGCTCGAGCGCCACCACCACGTGGTGGGCATCACCGACGCCGGCCGGACGTTCCTCGAGGACGCCCGCAGCATCCTCGAGGACCTGGACCGGGCGGTGGACCGCAGCCGGCGGGCCGGCCTCGGGGAAGTCGGCCGTATCGGGGTGGGCTACGTGCCCGACATGGCGGGGATGATGCTGGCCCGCAGCCTGCAGGCCCACCGGCGGCGGTTCCCGGAGCTGACCATCGACCTGTGGCAGGGAATGACCGGCGACGTGCTCGAGGCCATCAGGGACCGCCGGCTCGACGTGGGGTTCGTCAGGTCGCCCGGGCCCCTGGAGAACCTCGACTACGAGGAGCTGGTGCGCGAGGCCCTGCAGGTGGCGGTGCCCGAGGCGTGGGCGGCCGGCCGCGACCCCCTGCGGCTCGAGGCCCTGGCCGCCGAGACGGTCATCGTGCCCACCCACCAGACCGCCCGGGGTCTGCGCCAGGAGATCGAGGCGGCCTTCCACGCCGCCGGCGTGCCTCTCAGATCGGTCCGGGAGGCCAGCTCCCCGACGGCCACACTGCTGACGGTGGCGGCCGGTGCCGGGATAGCCCTGGTGCCGGCCAGCGTGGGTCGCATGTTCCCCCTGCCCGGGGTGGAATTCCGGGAGCTGGCCGAGCGGCCGACCACGACCGGGGGCATGTGCTGGCGACGGGGGGACCCGTCGCGGATCGTGGGCAACTTCCTCGACACCAGCCGGCAGGAGATCGGCTGCGAGCCGGTACGGGGCGAGCTGGCCGGGTAGGTGGGAGCCATGGTGAGCATTGTGGCTGGACTGACCCTGCCGGCTTACGCGAGCTACCGGCCGCCGGCGCCGGCCAACAACAGCGAGTGGGACCTGCTGTACGTGGCGGCCGGGCTCCTGCTGTTCGTGCTGGTGATCGCCGGGGCGGCCACCATGGCCAACCACCGCGAGGACCGGGGGAATCCCCGCATCCACTGAGCGGCTCGCTCAGGTGTGGTGGGGGTCCACCCAGGTCACCTCGGCGGGCTCGGCGGCGGGGATGTCCAGGTTGACCACCACGGCCTCCTGGCCGCTGCGGACCAGGACGCACTCGAGGGGCTGACCCGGGTCGGCATTGATCTCCTGGTGGGGCACCCACGGGGCCACGAATATGAAATCACCGGGACCGGCCTCCGCGGCGTACTGCAGTCGGGACCCCCACCGCATGCGGGCCCGGCCGCTCAGCACGTAGATGATGCTCTCCAGATCGCCGTGGTGGTGGGCCCCGGTACGGGCGTCGGGCTGGATGGACACCGTCCCGGCCCACAGCTGCGAAGCGCCGGCGGCCGCGCTCACCGCGGCCTGGCGGAACATGCCGGGGGTCTGGGCGGTGTTGGCGTCCAGGCCGTCGGAACGCACCACCCTCACGCCGGATCGCGCGTCGGCCGGGCGGCCGGAGGCATCGGGCCGGGCGGGCTGGGCGGCGGGCTCGGTCACCGGGCCGACGATACCGGCGCCGGCGGCCCCGGCCCCGGCTTCATGGCCGGACGGCCGGCCCGGGCCGTCGGGCCGGGGGACTCAGCGGTCGCGGGCCGGGCCGTCACCGGAGACCACCCGGTGCTCCACCGTCGCGGCCGACTCCTCGCGCTGCTCCTGGCGCTCGTCGCTGTCCTCCAGGACGGCGGCGGCCTGGCTGCGGGGGTCGGCCCGCCCGGCCCGGGCCTCCTCGGCGGGGGCGTCGTCGGCCCGCTCGCCCACCCGGGCGTCGAAGTGCTCTCGGTCCTGGCCGTTTCCCATGCAGGGCTTCTACCCAGGCGCGGGGGCCGGGGTCACAGCCCGGCCACGGCCGGGATGACCCGCTCGCCCAGGATGAGCAGCGGGTCGATGGTGGACACACCCGGCACCGAGCCGTGGTAGTGGGTGATGCCGAGCTCGGCCATCCGGCCCATGGAGGCGACCAGCTCGTCGACGTTGTCCCCGGCCGGGCCGGGGTCCAGCGGGCCCATGACGGTCTTGGTGATGCTGTCGTAGTCCCGGCCCACCTCGTCGCAGTGGCGGCGCAGGACGTCGAGCTTGTGCTCGAGCTCCGGGCCGGCGAAGAGGTTGCACGCCTGGGCGTAGCGGGCGACCAGGCGCAGGGTCTTCCGCTCCCCCACGCCGCCGATCATGATCGGCGGGTGCGGGCCGGCCAGCGCGGGCGGTGAGTTGAGCGTGCGCTCCAGCCGGTAGTGGCGCCCCTCGTAGGGCCCGTCACGGTCGCTCCACATCTGCAGGCAGATCTGCAGGGCCTCCTCCAGCCGCTCGAACCGCTCGGCGGTGGGCGGGAAGGACAGGCCCAGCCCCCGGGCCTCCGGCTCGTTCCAGGCGGCGCCGATGCCGAGCCAGGCCCGCCCGCCCGACAGCACGTCGAGGGTGGTCACCGCCTTGGCCAGGAGCCCCGGCTCCCGGTAGACGACGGCGGTCACCCAGGCCAGCAGGGTGATGCGCGACGTGCGGGCGGCCAGGTAGCCGAGGGTGGTGTAGGCCTCGAGCATCTCGTGCTCGGGCGGGCCTATGTGGCCGATCTGCCACACGTGGTCCATCACGCTCAGCTTGGAGAAGCCCTGCTCCTCGGCGGCCTCGGCGATGCGGGTCAGGTCGTCGGCCAGGGACCGGGGGCCTCCGGGGAAGGTGAAGTTGGACACGTGCAGCCCGATTTCCATGCGCGGAATCTACCCGCCACGCCCGGTGGTATCTTCCGCCGGTGAGTGGCGAGAATTTCCTGGTGGAGGCCCTGTCGGAGTGGCCCCCGGTCACCGAGCTGGCCCGGGGCCTGGACCAGGGCCGATGGACCAGCCGGGACCTGCTGCGGGCGCTCCGGCAGCGGGTGGAGCGCCTCGACGGGCTGTTCGGTGCGGTCCGGTGCCTGGCCGGCGACGCCGAGGCGACCGCCGACGAGTGCGACCGGCGGCGGGCGGCCGGCGGTCCGCAGCGCAGCCCCCTCGACGGGCTGCCGGTACTGATCAAGGACAACATCGACGTGGCCGGGCTGCCCACCACCGCCGGGGCGCTGGCCCTGGCCGGCGCCCGGCCGCCCGGTGACGCCCCGCTGGTGGCCCGCCTGCGCCAGGCCGGGGCGGTGATCGCCGGCAAGACCAACCTGTCGGAGCTGGCCAACTTCCTGACCGAGGACATGCCCTCGGGCTACTCGTCGCTCGGCGGCCAGGTGCTCAACCCCTACGACCTGGCCCTGACCCCGAGCGGATCGAGCAGCGGGACCGCCACCGCGGTGGCCCTGGGCCTGGCGCCGGTCGCGGTCGGGACCGAGACCGACGGCTCCATCACCAGCCCGGCCGCCCACCAGAGCCTGGTGGGGCTGAAGCCGACGGTGGGGCTGGTCAGCCGGACCGGGATCGTGCCCATCGCCCCCAGCCAGGACACCGCCGGTCCGGTGGCCCGCACCGTGGCGGACGCGGCGGCGCTGCTGGGCGCCATGGCCGGCCCCGACGACGCCGACCGGGCCACCGCGGCCCGCCCACCGGAGGTCCCGGTCGGGTCCCGGCCCGACCCGGCCCGGCTGGGTGGGGCCCGGCTGGCGCTGGTGGGGGGCGGCCCGGCGGGCAGCAAACCGGACGCCGCGGAGGCCTACCGGGGGGTGCGGGCAGCGCTGGAGGCGGCCGCCGGCGGGGTGCGACCGGCGGAGATGCCCGCCGCCGACGAGGCCGACGAGCTGTTCGTGCTGCACTACGAGTTCGGCCCGGCCATG
>JAKAXN010000212.1 GCA_021816565.1 Actinomycetes bacterium | reverse complement strand
CCGCCGGTGGCCGTGGCCGGCGGCCGGTGGCCGTGGCCGGTGGCCGGCGGCGCGTGCCGCGATGGGACAGGATCTTGTAGCCCGAGCGGATACTGGCGCGTTGAGACACCGATTCGCGCGCTTTTGGGACACGATCCTGGGCCAGTTGAAGATCCTGGCGCGTTTGCGCGCGCGCCGTAGTGCGGGGCCGACGGCTCGGGTCTAATGGGACACGCCGTCCCGGCCGGTCCGACGGGCGGCGCACCAGCGCACCGAGTACCCCCTCTTGGGGAATGGGGTCTGAAGGATCGGTCACGCGCATCCAGGCGGTGGCTCGGTGGGCAGCGCCGTGACCGGCGAAGCCGGTTGCGGTGCTTACCGCCGGCGGTACGCCGGCGGCGGTTTCCGGGGACCTACGCGCCCACCGGAGAGAAGCCACCCATTCCGCAACAGCCTCAGATACCGCTGTAGATCGCACAAGAGGATCCCGGGCAAACGTCGCCGGCCCGGTCGGGCCGG
The DNA here is from genome assembly GCA_021816565.1 of Actinomycetes bacterium. Next base: position 7,229 of record JAKAXN010000212.1, on the reverse strand, counting down.
GGTGATTGTGTGCACTGAGTTCACACATAGAGCGACTGAGTGCACACAATCGACCGCCGCCGGCCCCCGGCCGCACCGGCCCCCAGCAGCCGGCCCCAGCCGCACCGGGCCGGGCGGGCCGGTGGGCCGGGGGGGTCAGGCTTGTTCTTGTTCTTCGGCGCCGGGGACCATGCGGTCCCTGATGGCATTGACCACCGTGGGATCCAACAGCGTGGTCACATCACCCAGCTCGCGCTGTTCGGCCACATCACGCAACAACCGGCGCATGATCTTGCCCGAACGGGTCTTGGGCAACTCCGGGGTCAACATGATCTGACGGGGCTTGGCGATCGGCCCGATCTCTTTGGCCACATGGTTACGCAACTCCACCACCAGCCGCTCCCCCTCCCCCGCATCAGGCTCACCCTTGACCGTCACAAACGCCACGATCGCCTGACCAGTCGTGGCATCCGACGCCCCCACCACCGCCGCCTCAGCCACCGCCGGATGACCCACCAGCGCATGCTCCACCTCCGTAGTGGAGATCCGATGCCCCGACACGTTCATCACATCATCAACCCGCCCCAACAACCAGATATCACCATCCTCATCCCGCTTCGCCCCATCCCCCGCGAAATACATCCCCTCAAAGCGCGACCAATACGTCGCCTTGTAACGCTCGTCATCGCCCCAGATCCCCCGCAGCATCCCCGGCCACGGCTCCTTGATCACCAACAACCCCCCCTCCCCGTTACCCACCGACGAACCGTCATTGCGCACCACATCCGCCGCGATACCCGGCAACGGCCTCATCGCCGCCCCCGGCTTGGTCGCCGTCACCCCCGGCAACGGAGAAATCATGATCCCCCCCGTCTCGGTCTGCCACCACGTATCCACCACCGGACACCGCCCCCCACCAATATGGCTCCGATACCACATCCACGCCTCCGGATTGATCGGCTCCCCCACCGACCCCAACAACCGCAAACTCGACAGATCATGCCCCGCCGGCAGATCCTCCCCCCACTTCATAAACGTCCGGATCGTCGTCGGCGCCGTATAAAGAATACTCACCCCATAACGCTCCACGATCTGCCACCACCGATCCCGCCCCGGCGTATCCGGCGTCCCCTCATACATCACCGACGTCGTCGCATTCGCCAACGGCCCATACACAATATAAGAGTGCCCCGTCACCCACCCAATATCCGCCGCCGTCCAAAACACATCAGACTCCGCCTTCAAATCGAACACCATCCGATGCGTCGCCGACGTATGAGTCAAATAACCCCCCGAAGTATGCAAAATCCCCTTCGGCTTCGCCGTCGTCCCCGACGTATACATGATGTAAAGCGGATGCTCCGAATCAAACACCTCACACACATGACTATCCGACTGGCGATCCACCAGATCATGCCACCACACATCCCGCCCCTCATCCCAGCCCACATCCTGACCCGTCCGGCGCACCACCAACACCCGAGACACCCCCGGACACGCCTTCAACGCCTCATCCACCGCCGGCTTCAACGCCGACGCCACCCCCCGCCGAAACCCCCCATCCGCCGTCACCACCACCCGCGCATCACAATCCAAAACCCGATCCCGCAACGCATCCGCCGAAAACCCCCCAAACACCACCGTATGCGGCGCCCCCAACCGGGCACACGCCAACATCGCCACCACCGTCTCAGGGATCATCGGCATATAAATCGCCACCTTCGTCCCCGCCCCCACCCCCAACTCGCTCAACGCATTAGCCGCCCGACACACCAACCCCAACAACTCACCATAAGTAATCGTCCGCCTATCCCCCGGCTCCCCCTCCCAAAAAAACGCCACCCGATCACCCAAACCCGCCTCCACATGGCGATCCACACAGTTATACGCCACATTCAACCGCCCACCCACAAACCACCGAGCAAACGGCAACTCCCACTCCAAAGCCCGCCCCCACGGCACCGCCCACGACAACCCCCGCGCCTGCTCCTCCCAAAACCCCACCGCATCCACACCCGCCCGCTCATAAACCTCAGGCCCCACCACCCGACCAGCCACAAACTCCCCCGACGGCTCAAACCGCCGAGACTCCCGCAAAAGCGCCGACAACTCCTGACTCTCACCCATGCCGCTCATGCCTGACCGTCCATGGTGGCGGCCGGAGCCGGCGGGATGATGGGGCGCCCGACGAACAGGACCGGTCGGCCCCGCATGCCGTTGATCACCCCGGCGGCCGAGGTGTACCACGCCACGGCGGCGGTGATGACACCCACTATCCCGCCGGCTTTGATGGTGTTGGAGTTGGTCGAGAAGTTGCCGATGACCAGGATCAGCTCGGTGACCTCTAGGGTCAGGAACACGCCGAAGACGGCCAGGTTGACACTCGTGCTCCATAGCAGCATGTAGGTGTTGAAGATGAGGAACGCCAGGAGGATCCAGGCCTCGTCGTTGGCGATCTGGCCGGCGTTCTTGGCGGTCGGTGCCACCAGTTCGGCGTAGAGGCCGAGACCGATCCAGAACCCCCCGTAGGTGGAGAAGGCGGTGGCGCCGAAGACGTTGCGGTTGCGGAACTCCCACATCCCGGCCAGCAGCTGGCACAGGCCCCCGTAGGCGAAGGCGTAGCCCAGCCAGGCGTCGGTGCCGTGGGTCCAGTTGGCGTTCTTGGCCGAGAGCAGGAACGTGGTGAGGGCGAAGGCGGCCAGCCCGAGCGGGGCCGGATCCGCCGGCGGCGGCAGCTCCCGGATGGTCAGGTTGGCAGGAGACGTGGTCCCCCGAAGCTCGCTACCGATGTCTGTGGACACTGGCTCACCCCCGTGATCTGCCGTGTTGTCGTACGGGCGGGCCGGCCTGGTGCCGGTCGCCTGCAGGGAGTCTGAAACTTCCGGCTCTGGATACAAATGGCCGGTAGCCGAACGGCGGAAGGTTTGCGACGAGCGGTCGTCTTCGATCGCCCAGCGGTCGGGGGCGGCGGGGATGAGTGCGGATAAGTGAAGCGGCCACCGCGATGTGCCACACTCCGTCCGGGAGATTGTCGGGGGGGATCGCCGTGCGAGAGGTGCAGTGGGTGGCTCTGGTGGCCGTGCTGGTGGTCCTCGGCGCCGCCGCCCTCTACGTGCGCCGCTCCGGACGCCGACTGGTCACCCCCGGTCAGCGCATGACCTACGAGGCGCTCCACACCGCCAACCTGGCGGCCCCGTCGCTGCGCTCGGGACTCACCGCCGAGGCCATGCACCGGGCGCTGGGGCATCTGCGCTCCCTGCTCGGCACCCGGGCGGTGGTGGTGGCCGACGGCGGCGGGATCATCACCTCCGACGGCGTCGACCGGGAGCACGCCGACCTGCTGCTTAAACCGGTGGAGGCGGTGCTGGCCAGCGGGAGGCCGTCACTGCTGTCCGCCGACGACCTGCAGTGCCGCGGGGCAGGGGCGTGCGAGCTGACCGCCGGGGTGATCGCCCCCCTCCACGTGGAGGGGGCGGTGGTCGGCGCGCTGATCGCCCTGGACTCGTCGGCGTCGGCCGGCCTGCTGCGCCTGGGCGGGGAGGTCGCCCAGTTCGTTTCCACCCAGCTGGAGCTGGCGGAGCTGGACCGCTCCCGGGAGCGGGCGGTCCAGGCCGAGTTGCGGTTCCTGAGGGCGCAGATCTCGCCCCACTTCATCTACAACGCCCTCACCGCCATCGAGTCGTTCGTCCGCTCCGACCCGGACCGGGCCCGGGAGCTGCTGGTCTCGTTCGCCGAGTTCACCCGCTACAGCTTCGCCAGCCACTCCCAGTACACCACCCTGGCCGAGGAGCTGCGCCTGGTGGACATCTACCTCGACCTGGAGCGGGCCCGCTTCGGCGACCGTATCGACGTGACCCTCCGGGTGGCCCCCGAGGTGCTCAGCGTCCGGCTGCCGTCGCTGATCCTGCAGCCGGTCGTCGAGAACGCCATCCGTCACGGGCTGGAGCCGACCGGCCACGGCCACCTGCGCATCGAGATCACCGACGCCGACTCGGACGCCTGCATCACGGTGGAGGACGACGGCGCCGGCGCCGAGCCGCGCCTGCTGGAGCGGGCCCTGTCCGGGACGACCGACTCGGTCGGCCTGCGCAACGTGGACGAGCGGCTGCGGGCCACCTTCGGCCATGGGCACGGCCTGGTGGTGGAGACCGCCCCCGGGGCCGGGACCAAGGTCAGCTTCAGCGTCCCCAAGTTCCACTTCGCGGCCGCCGCCCGGGCCGGGAGACCCTAGGAGGCCGCGGTGTCGCTCCTCTCCGCCCTGGCCGTCGACGACGAGCTGCCCGCCCTCGACGAGTTGGAGTACCTGCTCGGCGCCTCCGGCCTGGTGGGAGAGGTGGTGTCGGCCTCCAGCGCCACGGACGCGCTGCGCCACCTGCGGGACCGGAGCTTCGACGTGGTGGTCCTCGACATCGCCATGCCCGGCCTGGGCGGGCTGGAACTGGCCAGCGTGCTGGCCCAGTTCTCCGAGCCGCCGGCCATCGTGTTCGTCACCGCCCACGAGGAGCACGCCCTCGAGGCGTTCGACGTGGGGGCCGCCGGCTATCTCCTGAAGCCGCTGGACAACCAGCGGCTCATGCAGGTGCTGCGCCGGCTGGGTCCGGCGGCGGGCCGGGAGCCGGCCGGCGGGACGGTCGACCCCCTCGAGGTGGTGCCCGTGGACGCCCCCGGGAAGACGGTGCTGGTGGCCCGCACGGACGTGGCGTGGGTGGAGTCGGCCGGCGACTACGTGCGGCTGCACACCTTCGACGGCCGGTCGCTGCTCGTCCGGCTGTCCCTCTGCCGTCTGGAGGAGGCGTGGGTGCCCGAGGGCTTCGCCCGCGTCCACCGCCAGTACCTGGTCTGCCTGCGGGCGGTCCGGGAGATGCGCAGCGAGGGCGCCCAGATGTACGTGCAGGTGCCGCCCGGCATCGACCTGCCGGTGAGCCGCCGCCACGTGCGGGAGCTGCGCGACCGGCTGGTCCGCCACGCCCGGAGCGGTCGGTGACGGCGGCGCCGGAGAGGCGTGCCCGGGTGGCGGTCCGGGCCTCTCCGCCCCGGCCCGGCGGGGCCCGGTCCGTGCCCGCCCCCGACGATCTCTACCAGCGCGACGGCTACGGCGAGACCCTGCTGCGCTCCCTCATGCGGGCCCAGCTGGGGGTCACCCTGGGGGTCCTGCTGCCGGCCGCCGCGGTGGTGGCGACCTATCCCCTGCTGTCGGTCCTCCTGCCCGGTCTGGCCGGGATCATGGTCGGCCCGGTGCCCCTCTCGGTGGTGGTGCTGGGCTTCGGCATCTACCCGCCGCTGGTGGTCCTGGCCTTCGCCTACGTGCGCAGGGCCCGGCGGCTGGAGGAGCGCTTCGTGGCCCTGCTGAAGGACGAGTGACCGACTACGGCGCCGTCGCCGGCGTGGCGGTCGTGGCCCTGGCCACGGTCGTCGTCGGCTCCCGGGGGGTGCGGGTGTCGCGCACCCCGGCCGATTTCATGGTGGCCGCCCGGCAGGTGCCGGCCGTCCTCAACGCCTCCGCCATCTCCGGCGAGTACCTTTCGGCGGCGTCGTTCCTGGGCATCGCCGGCCTGGCCCTGGCCGACGGGATCGGCGCCCTGTGGTACGCCGTCGGCTACGCGGCCGGGTACCTGGTGCTGCTGGCCACGGTGGCCGCTCCCCTCCGGCGCTTCGGCGCCTACACTATCCCCGACTTCGCCGAGGGCCGGCTGGACTCGCCGCTCCTGCGCCGGGTGGCGACCGTGCTGGTGCTGTTCATCTGCGCCTTCTATCTCCTCCCGCAGATGGAAGGCGCCGGCGTCACCCTCCAGGTGGCCTTCGGCGGCCCGTACTGGATCGGGGTGGTGGTGCTGGGTGCCATCGTGACCGCCACCATCGCCGGCGGCGGGATGAAGGGCATCACCTTCGTGCAGTCGTTCCAGTACTGGCTGAAGATGACCGCCATCGCCCTGCCGGCCGTGGCCCTGCTGGCCGTCTTCCACCACCCGCCCCTCCGGGACGTCACCGGACCGGCACCACCGGTGTTCGCCCGGGCCACCACCGTCCGCTTCCCGACAGCGACCGACCTGGCCGTCTCCGACCCGGTGCGGGTGACGGTGCACGGGTCGCTGGACGGCAGCGCCGACCCGGCCCGGCTGCTCGGCCCCGGCGACCACCGGGTGGGGGCCGGCACCACCCTGGGGTTCCCGGCCGGGTCCCGCACCCCCAGCCTGAGGGCGGCGCCGCTGCTCGACGCCGCCCAGTGGAACTCGCCGCTGGTCCGCCTCGACGGGCACTCCGTGCACCCCCTGGCCGCCACCTACGGGGTGATCCTGGCCACCTTCCTCGGCGCTCTCGGCCTGCCCCACATCCTGGTGCGCTTCTACACCAACCCCGACGGCCAGACGGCCCGGCGCACCACCGCGTTCGTGGTCCTGCTGCTCTCGTGTTTCTACGTGTGGCCGGCCGTGTTCGCCCTGCTCGGGCGGCTGGAGGCCCCCGGCCTGTACCTGACCGGCCGGACCGACACGGTGGTGCTGGCCCTGCCCGGGCTGGCGGTGGCCGGCGCCCCTGAGCGGGTGCTGGCCGCCCTCACCGCCGGAGGGGCGTTCGCCGCCTTCCTGTCGACCTCGTCGGGCCTGCTGATCGCCATGGCCGGGGCCCTCTCCCACGACATCATGAACCGGGGGGTGAGGGCGTTCCGCTGGTCGGCGGTGGCGGCCGGCACGGCCATGACGGCGGCGGGTCTGGGTGTGGTCGGCACGTCGATCAACGTGCTGGTGGGTTGGGCGTTCGCGGTGGCCGCCTCGTCGTTCTGCCCGCTGCTGGTGCTGGGCATCTGGTGGCCGCGCCTGACCTGGCCAGGGGCGTTGACCGGCCTGGCCCTGGGCGGGGGGGCGTCGTCGGTGGCGGTGGTGGCGTCCCTGGCCGGCGCCGGCCGGAGCGGGTGGGCGGCGGTCCTGCTGGGCGTGCCGGCCGTCTGGACTGTGCCGCTGTCGTTCACCGTCATGGTCGTGGTGTCGCTGCTGACCCCGTCGTTCCTACCGGCCGACGTGATGCAGAAGCTGCTGACGCTCCACCTCCCCGAGGGGGTGCGCCGGCGGGTCTGACCGCCGCCCTCCGCCGTGCCCGCTGCTGTTTGGCGAGACGCAAGTGCCTTCGGTGACGATTTTCCACCTGGGACGTCGAATCCCGTCACCAGAGCCGATCCCGGGGGGCGACCGGCGACCGGGAGGACGACCGGCGACCGGGAGGGCGACCGGCGACCGGGAGGGCGACCGGCGACCGGG